>SBHH01000326.1 GCA_006226265.1 Alphaproteobacteria bacterium
GTTAATTAACATTAAAGTTAATTAATGAGCTGACCCATGGACCTTTCCACGACTTTTGCCGCGCTTGGCGATGCGACCCGCTTCGCCATCGTCGAGAAGCTTCTCAATGAAGGGGAGCTTGCGGCCGGGAAGTTGCAGGACACCGCCGCGATTTCTGCCCCTGCCATTTCCCGGCATTTGAAGGTGCTCCGGACTGCCGGTGTGATCATCCAGCGCACCGACAAACAGCGCCGCCTCTATTCCGTCCGCCCTGATGCCGTCAAGGCGATTGGCGTCTGGACCCTGACCCACCGCGAATTCTGGCAGCAGAGCCTCGACCGGTTGGAGCTTGCCCTGATGAAGGAGATTGAGAAGAAATGAGCACCCTGACCCTCAAGCGCCGCTTCGCGGCCGATCCCGAAACCGTCTTCGATTTCGTCACAAAACCTGAAAATCTCGTCAAATGGTGGGGGATCGTCGGCGCCACCCTGCCCGAACATAACCTCGACTTCACGAAGCCCGGCCCCTGGTATTGCGTCATGATCAGCCCGATGAGCGGCCGCCTGAAAGTCTCCGGCGAGGTGACGGCCTATGACCGTCCGAATTCCGTGGAATTTACATGGGCCTGGCATGATGAGTATGACCAGCCGGGGCGCGAGACGCTGGTCCGTTTTGAAGTGACGCCGGACGGCCCCGACGCCTCAGAGTTCTGCCTCTATCACAGCGGCCTTGAAAACGAGGAAAGCGTCGCCCAGCATAAAATCGGCTGGATATCCACCCTTTCCAAACTCGAACAAATCATCTGAGAGATGGCGCGAATGCTCTCGCCCCGGTCCCGGATCGGCCTCAGGTCAGGCTGATCTTCGCGAGGCCGAGGGCGAAGGCGGCGCTGTCGGGGAAGACCTGATAGCGGGTGATCTTGCCGCCCTGCATGGTGAAGATATTGGCAACCGTCGCCGCGACCTGCCGCCCGGTCGCGCGCACCGTCCAGCGGCCATTCAACACAACGCTGATGCTGTCGGCGGCGATATGATATTCCTGCGGGCTGACCTCATCGACGGAAAGATGCTTCGAGACCGTCGCAAGAAAGCGGCGGAAGCCGTCATAGCCCTTCCATTCTCCGCCCCAGGGCAAAAGCCCCTCCGCATCGTGATAATGCACGACGATATCGTCGGCGAGCAGAGCCCGAAGGCGCGCCTCATCCCCCGATTGCAGCGCCTTGTAATAAGCATCGAGTATCGCTCTGGTTTCCGTTCCCGTCATCGGTTCATGTCATGTCCCGGAATTCCGGCGGCGGCAAGCGGGAAGGCCCCGTTCCGCCGCCGGATAAATTCACGTCTGGTCGTCAGTTTCCGCTCCGTCCGCAGCCCGGGCGACAGCTTCCGTACCGGCTTTTGCGCCCTGTTCGCTGCCATATCCCTGACTGGTCAGGATCGTCTCCCCATTTCCTGCCTTCAAGTTGAAGTACCATTTACCGTTCTTGCCCTCGAACAGGCTGTAGCGGTTGCTATCCGGGGCATTCTTCTTCACAGATTCGATTCCGTTTGCCGCGCTTGCCTTGGCCTTGTAGCCTTCCGAAGCGCCGACATTCTCTCCGTTGCCTGCTTTCAGGCGAAAGCGGAATTCCCCCGCATTATCCTTGTAGAGTTCAAACTTACCTGCCATTGATTTTGCACTCCTTATTTATTCTCAGATTTGTAGCATACTCGGTTCTGCCGAAAACCTGGTTGCGCCCTGAAATGGAAATCCGCAACACCCGGTGAAACGGTTCAACAGACAGAATAGTCTTGCCCGCGCGCGGAAAAAAAGCAATGGCTCATTCTCATGCGTGCTTGACTGATTTCCGGCATATTGATATCTCATAAATGAGAATTTATACCATATTTGAGATATCAATATGCTCGATCCCTTAACCCGTCGCCTTGCGGCCCGCCTAAAAGAACTTAGAACAGAAAAAGGCTGGTCGCTCGATCAGCTGGCGGAGGCAAGTGGCGTGAGCCGTGCGACCCTTTCACGCCTTGAGAAGGCAGAGGTAAGCCCGACAACGGAAGTCCTCGGCAAGCTGTGCGTGGCATACAGCATGAGCCTTACCCGCCTGCTCGCGGCGATTGAGGAACAGTTCACGGCCCATATTCCGGCCAAGGCTCAATCTCTTTTTGAAGATAAGGGAAAAGGCTTCGCCCGCCGCGCCATCTCCCCACCCGCCGCGTCGTTAAAAGGAGAGGTGCTGGAATGTGACCTCGCGCCGGGCAGCTTCATTTCCTACGAAGCGCCGCCCGTTTCGGGGCAGGAGCATCATCTTGTTCTCTTGGACGGCGAGCTCGATCTTCGCATCGGGGAGACGGACTATCATCTCTCCGCCGGTGATTGCCTCCGCTACCAGCTTTATGAGCCTTCCGAATTCCGAAGCGATCCCGAAAAAGGCGCGCGCTATCTTCTTGTCCTGATCTGAGAGCCATCATGTCCCTTTACCTTCTCGATGCAAAAGCCCTGACCCGCCATCTCGACTCCTTTTCCGACCTTCTGCACGCGACGGTCCATGCAGGCGCGAGTGTCGGCTTCGTCTATCCCTTCCCGCCGGAAGAAGCCCGCGCCTTCTGGCAGGACAAGGTCCGGCCGTCCCTTCGGTCAAAAGGCCGCCGCCTGTTCGCCATGGAGCTAGAGGGGCGGATTGCCGGAACCGTACAGCTCGGCCTCGATCATTTTCCGAACCAGGCCCATCGGGGCGAGGTGATGAAACTGCTGGTCCATCCGGATTTCCGCCGACGCGGGATTGGCCGCGCCCTGATGGTGACGCTGGAAGCCGAAGCCCGCCGCCTGGGCAGGAGCCTGCTCACCCTTGATACGCGAAGCGGCGACCCCGCGGGCACCCTTTATCGCTCCCTCGGCTTCGAGCTTGCGGGCGAAATCCCGGATTATGCCCTCGCACCGGAGGGCGACCGGCTCGATGCGACCAGCTATATGTATAAGCGCCTCCGGTAATTCCCTCGCAAAAAGCGGCTGCCGCAATTCCACGCTTGCGCGCGCTTATGAGTTCTTTATGCTATAATCCAAGCAACAAGAAGGCGCGGCAAAGCCCCGCGAGGAGGAGCGATCATGGATATGGCAACGGCCCCCACTCCCGCCCGTCGGTCGGCGGCGGATCCCGTTCATGTCGATGTGCTGATCGTCGGCGCCGGGATTTCCGGCATCGATGCGGCCTATCACCTGCAGCAGCAATGCACAGGCAAAAGCTTCACCCTGCTGGAAACGCAGGAGACTTTCGGCGGCACCTGGAGCACGCATAAATATCCCGGCATCCGCTCCGACAGCGATCTCAACACCTTCGGCTATAAATGGAAGCCCTGGAAAGGCGTACCCATCGCGACCGCGCCCGAAATTCTGAAATATCTGGACGAATGCCTGGATGAGCAGGATATCCGCCGCCATATCCGCTTCTCCCATGAGGTGAAATCGGCAAGCTTCTCGCGCGAAGACGCGCTCTGGACGCTGGAGGTGCATGACCGTGCGGCAAACGAGATCGTCACCTTCGCCTGCAATTTCCTCTGGATGTGCCAGGGATATTACCGCCACAGCGAGGGCTATACCCCCGACTTCCCCGGCATGGAGGATTTTGAAGGCGAGCTCATTCATCCGCAGAACTGGCCGGAGGATCTCGATTACACGGACAAGGAAGTGGTGGTGATCGGCTCCGGTGCGACGGCGGCGACGATCATCCCGGCAATGGCGAAGACCTGCGGCCATATCACCATGCTGCAACGCTCCCCCACCTATTTCGCGGCGCGGCCCAACCGGGACGAACTGGCCGAAACGCTCCGCACGCTGGAGGTGCCGGAGGAATGGATCCACGAGATTTCCCGCCGCCGCGTGCTGCATGAACAGAAGATCATCACCCACCGTTCCTTCAACGATGCGGAGGCGCTCCGCAATGAACTGATCGAGGGGGCGAAGGCCTATCTCGGGCAGGATTTCCCGGTCGATCCGCATTTCAGCCCGAGCTATCGCCCCTGGCGGCAGCGGCTCGCGCTTCTCCCTGATGGCGACATGTTCCGCGCGATCCGAAAAGGCAATGCCTCCGTCGTTACGGACCAGATCGACCGTTTCACGAAGGACGGCATCCTTTTGAAATCGGGAAAAGAGCTGAAGGCCGATATCATCATCACCGCGACCGGCTTTAACATGAGCGTGATGGGCGACGTCGCCTTTTCCGTGGATGGGGAGCCGGTCGATTTCGCCAAAAGCTGGGCGCATCGCGGCATCCTCTTTTCCGGAGTGCCGAACCTCGCCTGGGTCTTCGGCTATCTCCGGACAAGCTGGACCATGCGCGCCGACATGATCGCGGCCTTTGTCTGCCGCCTCCTCAATCATATGGAGGAGAAAGGCGCGAAAATCGTGACGCCCGAACTTCGCGAAAGTGACAGGGATATGCCCGAGCTCCCGCTCGTCGATCCTGAGAATTTCAACGCGGGATACCTCACCCGTTCCATGCATCTGATGCCGAAACAGGGCGACCGCCAGCCCTGGATCTTCAGCCAGGACTATTACCGCGAACGCGACGAAATCCCCGCCGCCGACCTTGAAGACGGAACGCTAATATACAGGTGAGCCGGCGGCGATGGTCCCCGGGAATTGGCCCCCGCCGGTCGCGGAAAGCTGCAAAAGCCGCATTCCGCGCGACAAAAAAGGAGAGATTCTATGACCAATCATTATACTGGAACCTGCTTTTGCGGCGAAGTCGCAGTCGAGGCAACCGGCGCGCCGGAAGGCGTGGGTTATTGCCATTGCAGCTCCTGCCGGTCCTGGTCTGCGGGGCCGGTCAATGCCTTCACCCTCTGGAAGCCGGAGGCCGTAAAGGTCACCAAGGGGGCCAAGCATCTTGAAACCTACATAAAAACCCCGTCCAGCGAGCGGAAGTTCTGCAGTATCTGCGGCGGACATGTCTTGACCAGTCACCCCGGCATGGGCCTGGTCGATGTCTATGCGGCCACCATTCCCGATCTCAAGTTCGAGCCCGGCGTTCATGTGAATTACGCCGAGACCGTTCTTCGCATCAGGGACGGCCTCCCCAAACTGAAGGACTTCCCTGCCGAGCTTGGCGGCTCCGGCGACATGCTGCCGGAATAGCCCTATCCGCCTAGCCGTGCGGTCAGGATTTTAAGACCGGCGGCCGCGAAGACGAGGGCGAAGACCGTCTCGAAAATCCGGCGCGCCCTCGCATATCCTGCGGCGACGGGATGGGAGGAAAAGGCAATCGCATAGCCATGGAAGATGAAAAGGCTCTGCAGCCCGACCGCCAGAATAATGATTGTCATCTGCCCGGCGCTTGCGCCCGACGGCACACCGATGGAATAGAGCGAGCCAAAGAAGAAAACCGCCTTCGGGTTCGTGAGGTTGAGGGTGAGGCCTTTCAGATATGCGGATTTGAGGGTCGCCGCGTTCATCGGGCTTGCCGTCACCTCCCCTTTCTTCATGGCGGATCGCGCGGATTTGATCGCGAGATAGAGAAGATAGCCGGCGCCGAGATAGCGGAGCATCTCGAACGCCCAGGCGTTGGCCATCATGACCGCGCCGAGCCCGAAAGCGGCGGCGGCAGACCAGATGAGCGATCCCGTTGTCACGCCCGACGCCATGGCGAGCCCATAGCGCCGCCCCGAATTCATCGAAAGCGCGGCAATGCCGAGGGTCGCAGGCCCCGGGCTGCTCATGGTGACGAGCGCCGCGAGCAGGATCAGGGGAAGTTGCAATCCGTCAATCATGATGCCTCCCTGCGTTCCATCAGTGATCGCCAAGCCGCGCGGTCAGGATTTTAAGACCTGCGCCCACGAAAACGAGGGCGAAAAGGGCTTCACACCAGCGGCGCATTTTTGCATATCCCGCCGCGACGGGGCGCGATGAAAAAAGCACCGCGTAACCATGAAAGACGAAGAAGCTCTGCACGCCTACCGCAGCAATGATGATCGCAATCTGGGTGAGGCTCGCCCCTGACGGTACGCCTATGGAATAGAGCGAGCCGAAGAAGAAAATCGCCTTGGGGTTCGTCAAGTGAAGCGCGAGGCCGCGCGCATAGGCCGACGAGAGCGTCTTCGGCTGCTGCCGGACAATGACCTTTTCTTCATTGGACATCGCCGAGCGCGCGGACTTGAGCCCAAGATAAATAAGATAGGCCGCGCCGACATAGCGCAGCATCTCGAACGCCCAGACATTGGCGAGCATCAGCGCGCCGAGCCCGAAAGCCGCCGACACCGACCAGAGGAGCGATCCCGTCCAGATGCCGGAAGCCATGGCAAGGCCGTATTTCCGCCCCGACTTCATGGAGAGAGAGGAAATGGCAAGGGTCGCCGGCCCTGGACTGCCCGAAGCAATGAGCGCCGCCAGAAGAATGAGGGGAAGATGCAGTTCGTTTATCATACGCGCCTTTCCGGGCTTACGGGTTCATCAAATCAGATCTTCGGCTTGGCCGTGCCTGATTTTTTTGCCAGATCCTCCTGCGCCTTGCGCGTAAGATCTTCCATCCATGCGGCCACGTTCAATTCATTTTTTGCCGCCGCCTCGACATTGACAACGGAGCCCGCCGCTCTGACCACCGGATCCCCCTCCAGCCGGTACTCCAGCACCACGGCGCAATCCTCGATGCTTTTCGCCTCCGGCAGTTTCATGCTGCCGTCGTTATTGCGGATTTCCCTTACAATGCTTCTTTGCAGACTGACATCCACGCCAACCCGCGGGCCCGGCTGGACGCGGGGAGGCTGGCAATTGACCTTGCCCTCCCCGAGATACCATTGAATGAACATGAAGTTCGATCTGGGGTCTGTCACCTGCAGGGAGGGCGCGCCATATTTATCTGTTAGCGCGTCCAGGTAAACCGCGCGTTTTACCGGCGCATCCCTGATCCGCTGAATACGTTGAAAGGCCAGAACCTCCGGCTTGTCCGGCGGGGCGGCAAAGGTGACCAGGAAGGAATCAACCCGATGCGGCGCCGTCGTCACCATGCGCACGTAATCATCGGTACGCAGCTTTTTTACACCATCCGTGTAATTCATGTAATACTGGGTCCGGCCGAGTTTCAGTTCCGGATTATAGGTCTGGATCAGTTTTTCCGCCTCTTCGACGGACATCCCGAGCTTGAGCCCGACGATATCGATCTCACTGGCATGGACGGTAATTGCGGGAGCCAGAAACAGGGATGCCAGCAGGGCATTTCGGATGAACAAGGCTTTATTCACGACGACACCTCTTTGATTGCAGGATTATTCTTGTCCGGTGAATTTGGTAAGTCTGATATTCTGTACATAGCTTTACGATTCTGGCAACATAAAATGGAACGGTACAACTGCCGCCCTCGTCCCTCCGGCGTAATTCCTGCACTGGGGAAACGGTGCGCGGGGAAACGGATACTCATGAAACCTGCAATATGGGCACC
>SBHH01000367.1 GCA_006226265.1 Alphaproteobacteria bacterium
TCCATCGTGCTGATCATATTGGGGGAGCAAATTTCCAACGCCTATGTGACGGCGGAAGGGATCCGTGGCAACTGGTCGCCGGAACCGGTTTCGGTCGGCGATCTCTTCGCGGGCGCGCTTTTGCCGGGCCTTTTGCTCGTCGGGCTCTATATCCTTTATCAGATTGCCATCGCGATTTTAAAGCCATCCGCCGCGCCCGCCCTCAAACCGGAACTGCAGACGCCGGGCAGCCCCTCGGCACTTCGCGCGCTTCTCTCTGCACTTGTCCCGCCGGTCATCCTGATCGTCGCGGTGCTGGGCTCCATCCTCATGGGGATCGCCACGGCAACGGAGGCGGCGTCGGTCGGCGCGGTTGGCGCGCTTCTCTTAGGAGGAAAAATGCGAGGCGGCGTTACCACATTCCTCGTCTATGCAGCGGGAGTGAGCCTTTTCGCGATCCTCCTCCTCAATCATTTCTATGATTTCCGGATCGGAGCGGAGGGCATGAACGCCTCGGGCCGCAGAGGGCTTATCTTCCTCGTGCCCCTTCTCCTCCTCACCCTCGCCGGGATGGGTGCAAGCCTCTGGCATCTTCAGAAATCCGGCCTGCTCCGGGAGGTCTGTAAAGGCACCCTTGAAATGACCGCGATGGTCTTCACCATCCTGATCGGGGCGACAATTTTCAGCCTTGTCTTTCGGGGTCTGGGGGGCGATTCGCTGGTGCAGGAAATTCTAACCGGCCTGCCGGGCGGGACTTTGGGCGCCCTCATCGCCGTGATGGCGGTGATTTTTGTGCTGGGCTTCTTCCTCGATTTCGTAGAGATCAGCTTCGTCGTCGTGCCAATCGTTGCGCCGGTTCTTCTACTGATGGGGATCAATCCGGTCTGGCTCGGCGTCATGATCGCGCTGAACCTGCAAACCTCCTTCCTCACCCCGCCTTTCGGTTTTGCGCTTTTTTACCTTCGGGGCGCGGCGCCGAAGGACATCACCACCGGCATGATTTACAAGGGGGTTATCCCCTTCGTCCTCATTCAGCTTCTTGCCCTCCTCCTCCTCGCGCTCTTCCCGGAGCTTGCGACCTGGCTCCCCTCCGCCATTTTCGGCAGCAATTTTAAGACATAAAAAAGCCGCGGGCGGAAATAACTTCCCCCACGGCTTCGCAGATTAGAGACCAGAGGTTATCCTTGGAATTTCCGGATCACTTTCCAGGCAATTGGCAGGACCGCAACGGCGAGGGCGATCTTGAAAAGGCCGCCGACGATGAAGGGATAGAAGCCGGAGGCAAGCGCCGCGTCAAAGCCGATCAGGCTGGAGAGCCAGGAAATCCCGCCTGCGAAAATAACCGCAGTGCCGAGCGTCATGGCAACGGTGCTTTTCAGGATCGAGTTGCCCCAGCCCTTTTCGATCAGGAAACCGACCAGCGCGGCGGCGGCAACGAAGCCATAGATATAACCGGCCGTCGGGCCAACAAGGGCCGCCGTAGCGACGCCGCCGGAGAAAACCGGCAGTCCCATCGCGCCCTGCGCCAGATAAAGGGCGACGGTCGCACCCCCGAGACGCCAGCCATAGGCCGCGCCGATCAGGATGACGGCGAAGGTCTGCATGGTCATCGGGACGGGCCACATGGGCACGGCAAGCTGCGCGGAAACCGCCAGAATGAAGGTGCCGGCAAGCGCAAGAACGGCGGCACGGAACGCTTTTTCGAGGCGGGACGTTTCCGCGTCCACGGACCACAAAGCACCAGCCAATGTGGAAGAAGTCCTGTTAGAGGCCATTACGGGTTCCTTTCAAATACTGCCCAAAAAAGGCGAAAAAACAACGTCCGGAAAGCTACCAAACAACCGTTTGTTATTCAAGAAGGAAAGTCCGTAACGGAATGTCTTATTTTGTCTTCTTCTTTTTGCTGCGGAAGTCGTGAATGCCCGCTTCCTCGCGCGGATCCGCATCCTTTTTAAAGATCTGCGTCTTCTGGATTTTCTGCGTGCCGGTGGTCGGCAGGCTGTCGCGGAACAGGATCCAGCCCGGTGTCTTGAAGTAGGCAAGCCGCCCGTTGGCATAGTCGAACAAGGCTTCCGCCGTTGCGGCGCTTTTCTCAACGCCCTCCATCAGCACGATGCAGGCCATCACCTCTTCCTCGCGAAGATCGTCCTTCACCGCGATGACGGCGATGCTCGCCACATCGTCATGGGTCTGCAGCACGGCCTCGACCTCGGCGGCGGCGATATTCTCGCCTGAACGGCGGATGATGTTCTTTTTCCGGTCGACGAAATAAAGCATGCCGGTCTCGTCCATCCGCACGGTGTCGCCCGTATGGAACCAGCCGCCTTTCCAGGCCTCCTCCGTCGCTTCCGGGTTTTTGAGATACCCTGCAAAGAATCCCCGGCGCGGATTGTCGCCCGTATCGCGGACCAGCATCTCGCCTTCAACCCCGCGCGGCACCTCGTTATCATGCTCATCGACGATGCGCGCCTCCATTCCGGCGCGGATGTGGTGGCCGAAGGCGCGCGTATGGATCTGGCGCGGCTCGATACTGTCCCCGAACAGGCGGCCCGTCTCGGTCATGCCCCAAAGCTCGATCAACGGAAAGCCGTAGCGTTTTTCAAACACCTCATGAAGCGCCGGTTCGACACCTGCGCCCGCGCCGAACTTCACATTATGCCGCGTTTCGAGCTCGCTTTTCGGCTGGTTCAGGAGCATCGGCGGCACCACGCCGAGATAATGGATGATGGTTGCTCTGGTATCGACCAGTTCCTGCCACCAGGTTTTCGGATGGAAGCGGTCCGGCACGATCAGGCAGCCGCCCGTCAGCAGCATCGCCATGAAGGACACCGCGCTCGCGTTCATATGGAACAAAGGCAGCGGGTTATAAAGCCGTTCCTTTCCCTGCTCCATCGTCACATGGCCGCCCATGGAGACATAGGTCTCCCCTGCCAGCAGGTAATAGTCATTGGTCAGGATACAGCCCTTGGGCCGCCCCGTGGTACCGGAGGTATAGAGCAGGCTGACCTCGCTCAACAGTCCGGGAGCGCCGGATTTCGGTTGCGGTCCCGGATCAGGCAGAAATTCGGGCAAATCCTCGGCCACCACAACTGGCAGCGCCTTCGCGCGCGCTTCCGCCACAGCGCAAATATCATCAAACCGGCTTTTGATCGTGACGACGATATCGGCCTCGGAATGATCCATCTGATAGAGCATTTCGTCATGCAGATAATCGGGATTGATCGGCACAACGGAGACGCCAAGCGCATTGGCCGCCAGCATATGGAAGAGATATTCGGGCCGGTTTTCCATCAGATAGGCGACCCGGTGACCGTGACCGAAGCCGGACCGGGCGTAGATTTCCTTCAGCCGCTCAACTTCGGCTTGTGCCTCGGCATAGGTAAACTCGATCCCGTCCGGATGATAGGCCCGTCCTTCATATGCCGGGGCGCAGAGAAAGGCATTGTCCGCATAGTCACGTGCGGATTTGCAAAAGGCTTCATATACGGTTGTCACGATCTCCCCCATTCACTAGCTGAATTTGTTATTCTTATTGAACCCCCGTGGTGCGAGCCGTCCGGCGTTGCCGCGGCGGGTGTACCATCCCGTCAGATCATTTTCGGTGCGGGTTCTTTCGCCGGATTTCCAGCTGAGCCCGTCTTCCTTGTTAAATGTCATGATATCGGAAAGACCGCCATCCTTGTAGCGTTGCAGGGTGACGCCCCGCCCGCGGGTCATTTCCGAAAGCTCCTCAAGCGCGAAGCAGTTGAGTTTCCGGTTATCGCCGATGACGGCAACCGAATCGCCCGTCACCTCGGTGCAGAAGGCCGCCTCGACATCGCCGGAGACATTCAGCACCTGCTTGCCGTTTCTTGTCTGGGCGATGACGCTGTTCTCATCGACGATGAAGCCGCGCCCGTCGGTGGAGGCGACAAGCAATTTCCGATCCGGCTTATGGACGAAGAGGGCGACGATATCCTGATCATTGCCTAGATCGATCATCAGGCGGACCGGCTCCCCATGACCGCGGCCGCGCGGCAGCTTGTCACAGCCCAGGGTATAGAACCGGCCGTTGGTCGCGAAAAGGACGAGCTTATCCGTTGTCTCCGCCGTGATCCAGAAGCGTTCCTTGTCACCGTCCTTGTATTTTTCCGATCCGTTCTGTTCGACATGGCCTTTCAGGGCCCTGATCCAGCCCTTGTCGGAACAGATGACCGTGATGGCCTCCTTCTCGATCATGGCTTCGAGCGGGATATCCGGGAGTTCCACCGCTTCGCCGATGCGGGTGCGGCGGGTTGAGATTTCCGGCATCTCTTTCAGCCGCTTGCGAAGCTCGCGGATTTCATCGGAAATCGCCTCGCGCTGCAGATCTTCACTCGCAAGGAGGGCTTCAAGCCCCGCCTTTTCGGTACTGAGCTCGTCATGCTCGCGCCGGAGTTCCATTTCTTCGAGCTTGCGAAGGGAACGAAGCCGCATATTGAGGATCGCTTCCGCCTGATTGTCGGTCAGCGTGAAAGTTTCGATCAGGCTCTGTTTCGGATGATCCTCCTCGCGGATGATGCGGATCACTTCATCGAGATTGAGGAAGACGATGAGATAGCCGTCCAGCACCTCAAGCCGCGCCTCGATCTTGCCGAGCCGGTGGCGGGAGCGGCGGACCAGCACCTCGAACCGATGATCAAGGAAGGCCTGCAAAACCTCCCGAAGCGACATGACGCCAGGCGTCTGGGTCGCGTCCAGCACGTTCATGTTAAGCGAGAAGCGGCTCTCCAGATCGCTCATCCGGTAGAGGCCCTGCATCAGCATCTCGGGGTCAACGTTCTTGCTGCGGGGCTCCAGAACAAGACGGATATCCTCCGCCGATTCATCGCGCACATCTGCGAGAAGTGGCAGTTTCCGTGTCTGGATCAGTTCGGCAATGCGTTCGATCAGCTTGCTTTTCTGCACCTGATAGGGAATTTCTGTGACGACGATCTGATAGGTCCCGCGCCCGAGATCCTCCGTCTCCCATGTCGCGCGAACGCGGAAACCGCCCCGCCCCGTCTCATAGGCCTCGCGGATGCTTTCGGGCTTCTCCACCAGTTCGCCGCCGGTTGGGAAATCCGGGCCCGGAATGAATTCCATCAGCTTGTCGATGCCCGCGTTCGGGTATTTGATCAGATGCAGCAATGCGCCCGTAATCTCGACCGCATTATGCGGCGGAATGGAGGTCGCCATGCCGACCGCGATCCCGGCGGAACCGTTCGCGAGCAGGTTCGGAAAGGCGGAAGGAAGGACCACCGGCTCCTTGTCCTCGCCATCGTAGGTCGGGCGGAAATCGACCGTGTCCTGATCGATATCCCGGAGCAGCATCTCCGCGATGACCGTGAGCCGGGCCTCGGTATATCGCATGGCGGCGGCGTTATCGCCGTCGATATTACCGAAGTTCCCCTGCCCTTCCACCAGGGTATAACGCTGCGCAAATTCCTGGGCGAGGCGGACCAGCGCGTCATAGACCGACTGATCGCCATGGGGGTGATACTTACCGATCACATCGCCGACCACGCGGGCGCATTTCTTGAAACCCGCATTGGGATCGAGCTTCAGAAGCCGCATGGCATAGAGAAGGCGCCGGTGAACCGGCTTCAGCCCGTCGCGCACATCGGGCAGCGAACGGGACATGATGGTGGACATGGCATAAGCGAGATAGCGGTCGCTTATGGCATCTTTCAGCGAGGTCGGGACGATCTCGCCGGGAGAAATCGGGGAATGCTCAGTCATGCCTTTTTATATCACCTGAATTCCATTTGGGGAGGGAAATTTTACGGCAAATCATCTTCGCTCATCATTTCATCGCGGCCCGCCTGATACTGCCGTCGCACTCCGGCAACAAGCCGTTCGCGCGCCGACAGATGGACGCCGGGCCGATGGTCGGAAATGAATTTTTCAAGGAAGCAGCCAGTGAGCGCGAGACCGTCGAGAATATCGGCATTTTCCGCGCCCTCACCCCGTTCCGCCTCGGTATTTTCCGGATTTTGCTTCAAAAAGGCTGGAAGCTTCAGGAGTTTGTCGCGATAGGGCGCGCCAGCGCCCGCACTCACCGCCCGCCCCGACTTTGGGGAGACATAGACTAGATCTTCCGTGCTGCCCGTCGCCGCGCAAGCCGTAAGATCAAGGCCATAGCCGATTTCGGTGAGAAGCCCCAATTCCCAGCGGATCAGAAGATGCGGCCAGATGTCCGTCTCTTCCCCCAAAGTTTTGAGGAGCAGAAGGCTTGCCTCGAACAGCTGGGAATGCGGCTCCCGCTCCGGCAAAGCGATATCGAGAAGGGCGAGCGCGGAACTTCCCGCGAGCAGCGCGAGCGGCGTCTCGAACAGGTTCGCGGCATGGGATTTCCCGGCCTCCACCGTAAAAGCGCCAAGCTGCTCGGTGAGGCGGCTTCGCCAGGTGACGCGCACCTCGTTTCCGGGCTGCAAAATGCCCCGAAGACGCCGCCCCGTGCCGCCCCGGACGATCCCCGCATAGCGCCCGTGCTCACGCGTAAAGGCATGTAAAATCACGCTGTTTTCGCCAAACTTCCGGGCGTTGAGGATGAGGGCATCGTCGGTCCAGTTCATGGCCCGCATGCTATCAGAAAGCTGGAATTTCCGTCACAAAATTCGCAAGGCTTTTTTCTCACAAGGGAGGACGGAGGTGCGTTTAAAGGGGCAAAAAGGAAGGACCGCATGCCCCTGGACACCCATATCGCCCTGATCAACACGATCCATGAGACGCCCCTCCATTATCAGGGGCTGCAAACCGGAGATATCGAATGGCCTGCACCGCCGCCCGCCATATTACAGCCCTTCAAATATTACCGCTGCCGCTGTTCGGGACCCGCGTCCGGCTACCAGATTGCCCTCAAATACGACGGGCTGATCTGCCGGATCGATGTCACGGCCTGGGGCATTTCCTACAAGAAATCCACGCCGACATATCAGAATATGGAAATCATCCAGATTACAAATTCTTCTCCGTACCGTATTGAAATCGTTATGATTTAGGGAGATTTATTAAAATTTCCCAACCGCTTGATTTCAATCAATACCGCACATACGAAAAAGCGTTAAAACCACATCCAATCCGGCAGCAGCAATTTGACGCATAAGGGGTTGAACAGTGACTCTTTTCAAGACGAAAGCGCGTGGCGGCAAAACAGGCCGCATGAAGGAGGCTGCCTATATTTTTGCCTTTCCCCTGTTCATGCTGATCTGGGCCGTTCAGTCCTACTATTAATTCCTGAATTCCGCATCCTTCCAGAAAATAAAAATGCGGCGGAAAATTCCCGCCGCATTTTTCGTTCTGTTATGAAGGCGCTCAGCTATCCAGTTTCGGGCGGAGGATTTCGGTGACGATGCCCGGATTGACCTTGCCGCCCGCTGCTTTCATCAG
>SBHH01000120.1 GCA_006226265.1 Alphaproteobacteria bacterium
CGACCAGGTGGACTGGGTCAGATACTTGATGGCCGCACTGATCCGCTGGTTCCCTTCCACCAGCAGGATATCGCCTGGCTGCAAATGTTTATGCAGCGTCTTGGTCGCGAAGACGGAGAAAGGCTCGTACCGGTTTGTCGTCTTGGACAGAAACCGCGTCAGGCGGTCGGCAATGAGTTTCTTGATCCAGCCGATCATAGTGAAGCGTCCTCAGACCGAGCGGGTCAGGCCGCCGTCAATGCGGATATTCTGCCCCGTGATATAGGCTCCGCCGTCAGAGGCAAGGAAGGAAATAGTCGCGGAGACTTCCCCCGTCTTGCCGTAGCGTCCCATCGGGATGCGCGCGCGGCGATCCTCCGTCTCGGGCAGGCTGTCGATAAAGCCCGGCAGGATATTGTTCATGCGGATATTTTCCGCGGCATATTTATCCGCAAAAAGCTTGGTGAAGGCCGCAAGGCCGGCGCGAAAGACGCCCGATGTCGGGAAAAGCGGGTCGGGTTCGAACACGGCATAAGTCGAGATATTGATGATCGCGCCCGATTTCTGTTCCTGCATGATCGGCGTCACAAGACGCGTCGGCCGGATGGCGTTCAAAAGATAAACCTCCATCCCCATATGCCAGTCCTCATCGGGGATATCGAGGACGGGCCCCTTCGGGCCATGCCCCGCCGAATTGATGAGAACATCGATCCGCCCGAAGCGGTCCATCACCTTGCCCACAAGCGCCTTCAGATCGTCGTTCGCGCGGTTGGAGCCGGTAACCCCGACGCCGCCGAGCTCAGCGGCCAGTTCCTCTCCCTTGCCGGAGGAGGAAAGAATGCCGACGTTAAAGCCATCCGCCGCAAGCCGCCTTGCCGCATCCGCCCCCATTCCGCTGCCGCCCGCCGTGATGACGGCCACCTTCTTGTCCGATTTCATCCCGCTCTCCTTTTCTTGTACAGACAGGTTTTCTTTAAGATATCCCTTCCGGCTGTTCACGCAAACTATTCCTGCCAGTCTCCCGGGCCGAGATCGAGCCGGGCGGCAATACCGCCCCCCTTTATGGCGAGGAGTGATCCGCGCGGCAGCGGCTGCCAATCATCATCTGTCAAGGGTACGCTTGCGAAAATCAGGGTGCGGCTTTCCCTGTTCTCGCTCGGACGTAGTTTCAAGCCGTCAACATGCAGGTTACGCCGTTCGATATAATGAAGGGCCGGGCTGCGCCTTGGCCCGAACACTCCCGTATCGTCATAGCGGCGCAAATCCGCATGGATGAAAAGTGCATCGCCATCGCTATAGATGAAATTGCTGCTGCCGAGGGTGCGGAGACAGTCCGCCGTCGCGCCGATTTTCTGTAATCTTTCCTCTAAGGACGGCATGCCTTTCTGCCAGACCGGCACGAGCTGCTCCATCAGGTAACAGAAGGCATGCTCG
Organism: Alphaproteobacteria bacterium; assembly: GCA_006226265.1. Classification (GTDB taxonomy): domain Bacteria; phylum Pseudomonadota; class Alphaproteobacteria; order Sneathiellales; family Sneathiellaceae; genus Sneathiella. The sequence goes on from SBHH01000120.1 coordinate 1,414, forward strand.
GAATCCGTCTGGCCCAGCGGCTGAAAATGCGAATTGGTGAGGGAGAGGGCATCGTGAAATCTGTGCAAGTCACCATTATGGGCAAAGACATGGGCGGTGCCCCATGCTTCGCGCTTGAAAGGATGGGTATCCTCGTAAACCGCGTCGCCCGTGGTGGCATAGCGGACATGGGCAAGGATGCAATGACTGCTGGTCTCCTGTTCCGCCACGAAGCGGACCCAGGGGCTATCGAAGGCGGGCTTTGCCTCCTTGATCAGCAGGGTGTCGGAATTCTGCTGGAAACTCATGCCCCAGCCGGACTTGTTCAGATGACTAAGGCCGCCGTGGCGGGCGAATTCGTTCAGCGAGTAGGTCAGCGAAACGCGATGTTGACTTGAGACGGCAAATAATTCGCACATTCTGGAATTTTTCCAATTTTCTCTGGTTTTTTCGAGATTTACCATAATATAGGAAGAAACGATAGCATCCGGCTTTTCAACTTTGTGCCGCTGCGGCGGGTCCTTGCTAAAATCAAAACCGCGAGGTTATAGTAGAGATATATGTTACAGCACAGGGGGACAGGGCCCGGACCGACCGGCCGGGCACGCATCATATGCAGAACATATCCAGCCATACCCCGGAGGCGATCGACCTCTTGCCTGAACCACTCTGGAACAAGGTCACGGCCTTTCCGCTGAAGGAACGGGAGAAATACGGCCTTCCCGGTCTTCTGACGCCAAGGTCTTTACCGCGAACAACACGCCATCCTTCATCAATTCCTTCGGGAACCGGCGCCATACCGTTGGAGACCTTTGCCCGGAGCTGTGGCCGCCGGATGCATCATATGGCAATCGAGGTGCAGGCTGGCGATCACATGGCTGGATTTTCAACTAGACGGAAAAGGCTGTAAAAAAAACGGGAACGGAGTAGATGGCACGTAATATCTTTTTCACAATCGCAATTGGCGGCATCCTTGCCGTGACGGTGCTCTATCCGTTCTGGCCACCCGTTTCCTGGGCGCTTTTGTTCCTCGGCCCCTATATCGCGCTGGGCCTCTATGACATGTATCTCTCAGAGCATAACGTACTCCGGCTCTATCCGGTGATCGGCCATATGCGCTATGCCATGGAGTTCATCAGCCCGGAAATCCAGCAATATTTCATCGAGACGAACGAAAGCGGACGTCCCTATAACCGGCTGCAACGCAATCTGGTCTATGCACGGGCGGGAAAGGGGCTTGATACCCAGCCGTTCGGCACGCAATGGGATATCATGGATGTCGGCTATCAGCGCGCCAACCATTCGCTGAACCCCAAAAAGGTGCCGGAAGACAAGACCCGCGTGGTTGTCGGCGGACCCGATTGCAAGAAGCCTTACAACGCCTCCCGCCTCAATATCTCGGCGATGAGTTTCGGCGCGCTAAGCCCGACGGCGATCCACGCCCTCAATGCCGGGGCGAAGCGGGGCGGTTTCTATCATAATACGGGCGAGGGAGGGTTGAGCCCCTATCATCTGGCGGGCGGCGGTGACATCGTCTGGCAGATCGGCACCGGCTATTTCGGCTGCCGCACCAAGGATGGCGGCTTCGATGCAGAGCAGTTCAAAAAGACGGCGAACCAGGATGTCGTCAAGATGATTGAGATCAAACTGAGCCAGGGCGCAAAGCCGGCCCATGGCGGCGTTCTGCCGGGCGCCAAGGTCAATGGCGAGATTGCCCGAACCCGCGGCGTCCCGGAAGGAGAGGATGTAATTTCCCCTCCCGCGCATAAGGCTTTCTCTACGCCCGAAGGGTTGCTGAAATTTGTCGCCGAACTTCGCGAGATGACGGACGGCAAGCCGGTCGGTTTCAAGCTCTGTATCGGCAAGAAAAGCGAATTCATGAGCATCTGCAAGGCAATTCTGGAAACGGGCATCAAGCCCGATTTCATCACCGTTGACGGGGCAGAGGGCGGCACCGGCGCCGCGCCGCCCGAGTTTTCCAACCGCCTCGGCGTTCCTATCAACGAGGGGCTGATCTTTGTGCATAACTGCCTCGTCGGGATCGCCGCGCGGGCCGATATCCGGGTGATCGCGAGTGGCAAGGTGGTTTCCGGCTTCGATCTGATGGAAAAAATCGCGCTCGGCGCAGACATGTGCAATGTCGCGCGGCCGATGATGTTTTCGCTCGGCTGCATCCAGTCGCTCAAATGCAACACGAACAAATGCCCGACCGGTATCGCAACGCAGGACCCACGCCGCGCCCGCGCCATCGATGTGGAGGACCGGCAGATCCGCGTCGCCAATTATCATGCCGCGACGATTGAGAGTTTTTGCGAACTGGTCGGGGCCTGCGGCCTCGACGATCCGCAGTACTTGACGCCGCATCATATTTTCCAGCGGATGGCGGACCAGACGGAGCTCTCTGCCGATCTGCTCTATGAGTTTATCGACGATGGTGAGCTTCTGACCGGCAAAATCCGCGACAGCTTCCATCACGACTGGGTGATGGCAAACGCAAAGGAATGGCCGTAAGGATTTCGACAGGAAAAGGGGAAGAAGCCTTCCTCCCCTAAACTATATGCATACCCACCTAACAGTAGGTTTCGGTTCCCCACATCTGATTATGGGTATAACGTGCGCCATGCGCCCAGCCGACCGGCAGGATCTTCTCGATATCGGCAAGATCGTCGGCTGTCAGGTTCATATCATCCGCCGCGGCACATTCCTTTAAATGCTTGACGCTTCGTGTGCCCGGAATGGGAACCATGCTCTTGTCCCCTTGCGCGAGTACCCAGGCAATGGCGAGGGTTGCGGGCGTAACGCCCCTGTCCGCCGCCATCTCATTGAAAGGCTCAAGGGCCTTCAGGTTGCAAGCATAGTTCGGCTCAACAAAGCGGGGATTGTTTTTCCGAAAATCCACATCGGCAAAGGTCGCGGGATCCGGCGCCTTGCTCGCGAAAATACCGCGCCCCACCGGCGAGAAGGGCACAAAGGTGACGCCGAGTTCCTCACAGGCCTGCACCATCCCGAGCTCCGGCATCCGGGTCCAGAGGGAATATTCGTTCTGCACCGCCGTCACGGGATGCACGGCCTGCGCGCGGCGAAGGCTGGCCGGTGAAATCTCCGAATAGCCGATACCGCCGATCTTGCCTTCCTTTTTTAGTTTGGCGAGGGTTTCCGTCACCTCCTCGATCGGGATATTCATATCGCGCCGGTGAATGTAGTAAAGATCGACATGATCGATCCCAAGCCGTTTCAGGGAGCCTTCAAGCTCGCCCCGGATATAATCCTCGCTGTTATCAAAAGTGCGCTCCGTCGCGCCCGGTGCTCGCTTGATGCCAACCTTGGTCGCGATTTTAAAATCGCCTTTCTTGCCTTTCAGGAAGGTGCCGATCACGGTTTCCGACTTGCCCGCACCGTAGACATTGGCGGTATCGAGGAAGTTCATGCCAAGATCGCGCGCGGCGGCCAGCGTCTCATGGCTTTCCTTCTCGTCCGTCGGCCCGTAGAAGCCCGCAAAGCTCATGCAGCCGAGCCCTACCGCCCCAACCTTCGGTCCGTTTTTACCCAGTACACGTGTTTTCATTCGACTTAATCCTTATGCTGCATCTTGTTTTTTGCGGCCCGATGTTACTATGCTGCGAAGACGGGACAACAATCAATAATAACCAACGGACATGAGGCAAGCCATGCATAAACTTGAATTTTTCTTCGACTGCTCAAGCCCCTGGACCTATCTCGCGTTTGAAAGCCTGCAAGGGCTGATCGCGCGCCATCCGGACCTTGTGGTCGATTACAAGCCCTTCCTGGTCGGCGGGGTGTTCAATACGGTCAACCCGTCCGTTTATAACAACCGGGAGAACCCGGTCATCCCGAAACAGAAATATGCCAAGAAGGATTTGCAGGACTGGGCCGATTATGTCGGCATCAAAATCGGCCAGCCGTCGGTTTTCCCGGTCAACAGCGTGAAGGCCATGCGGGGGGCTTTCGTGGCGATAGAGGAGGGATGCCTCGTCTCTTACGCGCGGAAAGTTTTCTCCCGCTACTGGGGCGATCTTGCCGATATCTCGCAGGATGCGGAGATGGAGAAAATCGTCGCCGAGGTCGGCATGGACAAGGAGGCCTTTTTCGCGAAAATCAACGATCCCGTCTATAAGGACATGCTGAAAGCGACAACCGCCGAGGTCATCGAGCGGGGCGGCTTCGGGTCGCCCACTATGTTCCTCGATAGCGGCGACATGTATTTCGGCAATGATCGCTTCCCGCTCATCGAAGCGAAGCTTTCTCGTTGAGAACCGGCCATGATCGATCTTTATTACTGGCCGACGCCGAACGGATGGAAAATCTCCATCGCGCTTGAAGAAATGGGCCTCGACTATCGGGTGAAGCCGGTCAATATCGGAAAAGGCGAACAGTTCGAACCCGCCTTCCTCGCCATCAGTCCCAACAACCGGATGCCCGCCATCGTCGATCACGCCCCGGCGGATGGCGGGGAGGCAATCTCGGTTTTCGAGACCGGCGCAATCCTTCTCTATCTCGCCGAAAAATCGGGCAAGTTCCTGCCGAAAAACCTCCGGGGCCGGGTCGAGGTGACCGAATGGCTGATGTGGCAGATGGGCGGGCTCGGTCCCATGATGGGGCAGAACGGACATTTCAAATTCTACGCGCCGGAGCGCATTCCCTACGCCATGGAACGCTATTCGACCGAGGTTCTCCGCCTCTTCGATGTGCTGAACAAACGCCTTAAAGGCCGGGACTATATCTGCGGCGATATCTCGATTGCGGACATGGCCTGCTGGCCCTGGGTGCTGACTTACAAGCGACAGGAAATCGACCTCGCGGAGTTTCCTGAAATCCGCCGCTGGTACGACGCGATGAAAGCGCGGCCCGCGCTTCGCCGGGGCTATGAGGTGGGCCGGGAGTTCGGCAAGCCGACCGGTACATGGAGTGAGGAATCCCGCAAGAACCTGATGGCGCAGCGCCGCCCGCAAGCGGACTGAGCCTTTCGTGGGGAGTATTGGTCTTTACGGGAGCCTCTGGCTCAGCGCCTTTCTCTCGGCGACATTGCTCCCCGGCACTTCGGAAGGATTGCTCGGCTTCTATGTGGTGGAGGGGAAAGGCGAGTCCATACTTTTGCTGCTTGCCGCCGTTACGGGCAATGTCGCAGGCTCCCTCGTCAACTGGGCGATGGGGCGTTTCTTCCTGCATTTCAAGGATCGGCGCTGGTTTCCGATAAAGCCCGGACAGATGAAGAAGGCGGAGCGCATATTCGCGAAATATGGCGAATGGACGCTTCTGTTCGCCTGGTTGCCCATTATCGGCGATCCGCTCACCCTGGTCGCGGGCGTGCTTAATGTCCGGTTCTGGCGGTTTCTCGTCTGGGTGACAATCGGCAAGACGGCGCGGTACCTGATAATATTGCAGGCCGCGCTCCATCTTGCCAATTAGGATGAAGGCAGGGCTTTATTCCGGGGCTTCTGCTTCCAGATACTGCCCGGCGGTCCAGCCGGTTACCCCCTTATATTCGATGTTGCACCATTTCCGCCGCGTCTCGACTTTGCGCACGGCGGTCGTGGCTTCGCGCCATTCAAGATAGGGCATCCCGACATGACAGCCATGATTGACGACCTTCTCCGCCTTGGCGGGCAGGGCGCCGACCTTCGCGCCTTTCAGCGACGGGGTCTTGCGGACATTGAGCTTGCCGCCCGACTGCAGGTTCACGCGGAAATAACTCGGTTCCTCCACCGCCGAGGCGGGGGAAGCGGTGACAATACCTGTAACGACAAGGGCGAGAGCGGCGATGCCTGCCCGGAGGGCACCTCTCGTCATTGCGGTTTTTGAAATAATTAACTGGCTCACGATTTACCTCTCCGGCTTGGTAATCTAAAGGGTCAATTCGAGATGATCAACCAAACATCTTAAAATACCCTTTTGAAATCCGGATAATTTAAGTAAATCCTGATGCAGTATTGCCGCCTGCCATCTCT
>SBHH01000154.1 GCA_006226265.1 Alphaproteobacteria bacterium
TAAATCTCGACCGGATTTTCCGCGGCGAACTTCACGAGGAGCGGATGCTCGGCAATGCAGGAGATGCACCAGGAGGCAAAGACATTGACGAGCGTCACCTTGCCTTTCTTGAGGTCCGCCGTCGCAAGGCCGGGCCCGAAGTCCGGCACCGGTTCCAGCGCGAATTCCGGCGCGGGCTTGGCGATCAGTTCCGACGGGATTTTTGTCGGATCGAGATTGAACAGCGCATACCACATGATGCCGGCAATCGCGACGAAGACAAGGACGGGCAGGAGAAATTTAAGCCGCATTACGAACCCTTTATCTCGCGGGCCCCGCCGGGGGTCATGGTTTTTGCCTGCTTCGGTGCGCCAAGGCGCAGGCGGCGGTCGCTGAAACTCAAAGCGCCGCCCGCAAACATCACGAGTGCGCCCATCCAGATCCAGGAGATCAGCGGCTTATGGTAGATCCGGACCGCATAGCCGCCCTTGCCGTCCGCATCGCCGATCACCGCATAAAGATCGGCCGTCAGCATGGGATGGATCGCCGCTTCAGTCGTCTGCATGGGCGGCATGTCATAGGTCCGCTGCTGCGGATAAAGATCGATGGGCGATCCGCCGTCGCTTGCGACAAAATGCCCCTCGACTGCCTTGAAATTGGGACCGGTCACGTCATGCGCACCTTCAAAGCGAAAATCATAGCCGCCGACATCGATGACATCGCCCGGCTTCATGACGCCAAGATGCTCCGTCTGCCAGGCGCCGGACGCGGTAATGCCGAGGACGACAAGCGCTGCCCCCATATGGGCAATGGTCATGCCATGGGCGCTTCGGGGAAGGCCCTTGATACGTTTGAGGCTGGCCCCGAGGGAGCCCCGGAAAAGCCTCACCCGCTCCGTCCATTCAAGAAGGGAGCCCGCAAAAAGCCAGGCGAAAACCGCGAGGCCGAAAAGCGTCATGATGGAGGTATGGCTCCGCCAGGCATATATGCCGCCGCCAAGGACGAGCGCCGCCAGAAGCGCGAATTTAAGCCGCGCGAAGGCGCCGGTGATATCGGCGCGCTTCCAGGGAAGGAAGGGCCCGATGGCCATGGCGATCAGAAGCGGCAGAGCAAGGGGGAGGAAAGTCGCCTCGAAATAAGGCGGACCGACGGAGACTTTTTCGCCGCTGAAGGCATCGAGGAAAATCGGATAAAGCGTGCCGAGAAGGACCGTCGCCGCCGCCGTCGAGAGCAGCAGGTTATTGAGCACCAGCCCGCCCTCACGGCTGATCGGCGCGAAGAGCCCGCCGCCCTTCATCGACGGCGCGCGAAGGCCATAGAGGAGAAGCGATCCACCCACCACGACAATCAGAAAAATGAGGATGAAAAGCCCGCGTGTGGGGTCGGAGGCAAAGGCATGAACCGAGTTGAGAACGCCAGAGCGCACAAGAAAGGTGCCGAGCAGGCTTAAACTGAAGGCGATGATGGCCAGCAAAATCGTCCAGTTCTTGAGTGCATCGCGTTTCTCCACCACGATCGCGGAATGCAGAAGTGCGGTCGCCGCGAGCCAGGGCATGAAGGAGGCATTTTCCACCGGATCCCAGAACCACCAGCCGCCCCAGCCAAGCTCGTAATAGGCCCACCAGGAACCCATGGCGATGCCGATGGTGAGGAAACTCCAGGCGGCGAGGGTCCAGGGCCGGACCCAGCGCGCCCAGGCGGGATCGACCCGCCCTTCAATGAGCGCGGCAATGGCGAAGGAGAAAGTGACCGAAAGCCCGACATAGCCGAGATAGAGGAAAGGCGGATGAAAGGCGAGGCCCGGGTCCTGCAGCAGGGGATTGAGGCCGTCCCCGTCAAACGGCGCGGGATCGAGCCGGGTGAAAGGGTTCGAGGTGAAGAGCACGAACAGCAAAAAGCCGACGCCGATCAACCCCTGTACCGAGAGGACGCGCGCTTTCAGGCTGCCCGGAAGATTTCGGCCAAACAACGCGACCGAAAAGCCGAAGAGCGCCAAAATCCAGCCCCAGAGCAGAAGCGAGCCTTCATGATTGCCCCAGACCCCCGTCACCTTGTAGAGCATCGGCTTCGTGGAATGGGAATTGTTGGCAACATTCAAGATTGAGAAATCGGACGTGATATAGCCCGTCGTCAGCGCGCCGAAGGCAATCGAGATCGCGAGAAACTGGACGAGCGCCGCGTTATCCGCAAAGCGCATCAGGGGCGCATTGCCGCGCGCCGCGCCGATCATCGGCAGGGTGCCCTGAAAGAACGCCGTCACCAGCGCGAGGATGAGCGTGAACTGACCAATCTCTGCAATCATCAGTTGCTCGCCTCCGGTCGCCATTCCCCGGATTTCTTTAAAGCCGCCGCGACTTCCGGCGGCATGTATTTTTCATCATGCTTGGCAAGGACGTTACTGGCAACAAAGGTTCCGCTGTCATTGAGATGACCTTCGGCGACCACGCCCTGCCCTTCGCGGAAAAGATCGGGCAACATCCCCTTATAGGTGACCGGCACTTCGTTCTTCAAATCGGTCACGCTGAAATGATAGATGACGCCGTCTTTCACGACGCTGCCGTCCTTCACCAGACCGCCGATCCGGAAATTCCGCCCTGCCGCGACCGGCTTTGCCGCAAGGTCCGTGGGGCTATAGAAGAAAACGAGGCTGTCGCGGAAGGAGGTGAGCACCAGCGCGGTCGCAATGCCGAGCACACACATGCCCGCCAGCACCATATAGAGACGGCGACGCTTGCGTGTCATGACATCTCCTTTTCCGCATGGGCGGCGGGAGCTTTCCGCTGCGGGCGGGCGGGACGCTTCGCCTCCATGCTTTCAAGCGCGCGTTCGACCAATTTGAGTCGTCGGCGGCTTGATATCACGAGCGCGACCAGAACCACCGCCGAAATGGCGTAGGACGGCCAGACATACCAGGCATATCCCCCCATATCGAAAAATGTCGCGATCTCGTTCATCCAGACTCACTTCAAATTTGAAGGCCCGCGCCTTCCTGAAACCGGGCCTATTGCTAGCATAGTTGCCCGGGCTAATCCGCTAAAATCGACGTATACTCAAGGTCTCTGCGTCACAATGCCGCGATTTCGCCGGGCCGCCTTCTCACCGCTCCTGCAACTCGGAAAGCTGCAAAATCCGGAGGCGGCGGGCTAAAATCTCGGCCCGCACCCTGATGATCAGCAGCGTGACGAAAAACGCCGTATAGGCAAGCCCCATGATAAGGAGCGGCGTCAGGATGCTGCTGTAGATTTTCGGCCCCGACATGGTGGCGACGCTGGCCGGTTGATGGAGGGTATTCCACCAGTCAACGGAAAACTTGATGATCGGCACATTGATGACACCGACGAGCGCGAGGATCGCCGCCGCCTTCGATGCCTTGGACGGATCATCGAAACTCTGCCAGAGCGCGATATAGCCAAGATAGAGGAAGAGCAGGATCAGCATGCTGGTAAGACGCGCATCCCAGACCCACCAGGTCCCCCACATCGGCTCCCCCCAGAGCGAGCCGGTGACGAGCGATAAAAAAGTGAAACAGGCGCCGATGGGCGCGGCGGCCTTGGCCGAGAGGTCGGCGACCGGATGCTTCCAGATCAGCCCGACGGCGGAGGCGACGGCCATGAAGGTATAAATCATCAGCCCCATCCAGGCCGCGGGCACATGGACGAACATGATTCGTACCGTCTCCCCCTGCTGGTAATCCGGCGGCGCAACGAAAAGCCCGGTATAAAGCCCCGCCGCCAGCAGGATCACGGTGAGCGCCAGGCTCCAGGGGTAAATCGCCGAGGTAATGGCAAGAAAGCGCCTGGGGTTGGCATATTTATGCAGATCAATAGCCATGATCCGTTCCGTCCCTATTCAAATTCTATTCCAGCGCGAGCCGGAGCGCTGCCCCGGCCGCCAGCGGCCCGACCACCAGCGCCCCCAGCGACATCCCGCCCAGCAGCAGAAGATGCGGCGCCATGGGCAGCATTGCCACAGCCGCCTCGACGGCAGCGACGCCGAAAATCAATACCGGTATATATAGGGGAAGCACCAGAAGTGACAACAAAACTCCGCCCCGGCGCATTCCCATGGTGAGCGCGGCGCCAACCGCGCCGATCAGGCTTAAGGTGGGCGATCCGATCAGAAGCGCAAAGGTTACCGCGATCACCCCATCGCTCGCAAGGTTGAGCGAGAGCGCGAGGACCGGCGCGATAATGATCAGCGGCAGGACCGAGGTCAGCCAGTGGGCAATCACTTTCGCGAGCACGAGGAAGGATAACGGCAGGGGTCCGATCACCAATTGGTCAAGCGAGCCATCCTCATAATCCGCCTGAAAAATCCTATCCAGCGTCAAGAGACAGGCAAGCAAGGCCGCGACCCAAAGGACGCCCGGCGCGATGCGGGCCAGCACAGTCATCTCCGGTCCGACACCCAGCGGAAAAAGCACGATCACAATCACGAAAAAGCAAAGGCTGAGTGCGACCGCGCTTCCCTGCCGGGCCGCGAGCTTTAAGTCGCGGGCGATGAGCGAGAAGAAGGCCTTCATGCGCCCCCTCCCGCATCAAGGTCAAGTTCTTGACTGCCGTCGATGCCAAGGTCCTGATGCGTCGCATAAAGCGCCAGGCCGCCCGCCTTGAGATGTTCGGAGAGCCGCGCGCGGAAAAGATCGATGAAATGGGTGTCAAGCGCGCTTAACGGCTCATCAAGGATCCAGAGCGGCGCCGGGGACGCCAGAAGCCTTGCAAGATTGGTCCGCTTTTTCTGGCCCGCCGAAAGAAGCCCCGCGGGCGTATCGCGAAGGGCGCCGAGCTCAAACCCCTCAATCGCCTGTTCGAGGCTTGCCTTGCCCTGCCCATGAAACTCCGCCCAGAAGGACAGGTTTTCGGCGACCGTCAGCACGGGTTTCAGCACTTCCTGATGACCGATATAATGATATTGGCCATGATAAGGCTCGTCATCCTCGGTGATGTCGGTCCGGTTCCAGAAAAAACGACCTGCCTGCGGCCTTAAAAGCCGCGCGGCAATCCGGAGCAGGGTGGACTTGCCCGCACCGTTCCGGCCCCGCACCCAGAGCGCCTGACCTCCCGCCAAATCAAAGGAAATGTCCCGAAAAACGAGCCGGTCGCCCCGGAGGCAGGTCACATTTTCCGCTGACAAACTCATCGACGCCCTTCTCCGGCCAGATATTCGCGATCCCTGACTACAGGATTGTCTGTCTCTCCGCAAATATTTGGATCAATGGAAAATGCGGTTATTCGTAAGTCCTCGCGTCATCGATGACCTTGCCGTCATTGGCGAGGCTGCCCTTGGCAACGAAGGCAACCGCGCCCCGGACTTTGCAGAGGCTCTGCAGGCTCGTCTCGATCGCCTCTTTCGGGCCGGTGGTTTCGCCGGACGACATTTCGCACTGCAGGGTCATGACGTCTAGATTATTCTCACTTGTAATGACCAGGCGAAGCTTCGCGATTTCCGGATGTCGCTTGTGAAGATCGGCGATTTGGGCCGGGTCAACGAACATGCCCTTTACCTTGGCGCGTTGGTCGGCGCGACCCATCCAGCCCTTGATGCGTCGGTTCGTGCGCCCGCAAGGGCTTACCCCTGCCATGATCGCCGACATATCGCCGGTCGCGAAGCGGATCAGCGGATAGGTCTTGTTAAAGCTGGACACCACAACCTCGCCCACCTCGCCATCGGCGACAGGATCGCCCGTGCCGGGGCGGACGATTTCGACGATCACCCCTTCATCGATGATCATGCCTTCCATGGCCTCGCTTTCATAGGCGATGAGGCCGAGATCGGCGGTGCCGTAGGATTGCGTGACAGAAGAAACGCCCAAGGATTTCAATTCCGCACGAAGCGACGGGGGAAGCGCCTCACCGCCCACGCTCGCGGTTTTGAGCGATGACATATCGAGGTCGGCCTCCGCACCCTTCTCCATCAGGATTTTCAGGAAGGACGGCGTACCGACATAGGCGGCGGGCTTTAATTCGCTGATCGCCTGAAGCTGCATTTCCGTATTGCCGACGCCCGCCGGAAAGACCGGGCAGCCGACCGCATGGGCGCCGTTCTCCATCATCATGCCGGCCGGGGTCATGTGATAGGAAAAGGTGTTATAAACGAGATTGCCAGGGCGGAAACCGGCCGCCCACATGGCGCGGCCCATGCGGAAGAAATCGCGGCCGCTCTGGCCCGGTTCATAAATCGGGCCCGGCGACATGAAGACATGGGCGAGTGTCTCGAACGGTTCCGCATTGAGCCCGCCGAAGGGCGGCATCGCCTTCTGCTTCGCCATCAGATCGGATTTTCGGGTGAGCGGCAACCTGCTGAGCGCAGCATAATCGCCGACCGACTCTGCCGCCACCTCTTTCAGGCTTTCCGCGAAATAGGCGGAATTGGCCTTGGCATGGGCAATCTGTTCTTTGAGTGCGGCGAACTGCCCGGCCTCACGGGTGGCGAGATCTCTCGTTTCCAGAGAATCGTAATATTTCCTGTCTTGCGCCGTCATGAAGCCTCCCATTTCTATTATTATCGGCCCACCTGATCCGGGCCTTTATCAGCTTTGTCAAAGATACTGAAGCGGCGGCAGAGGTCAATCGTCATGATGATCGGGTCTGTATATCGCTTTCCTTTCAGAAGGATGCGCATATATCGCAGATAAGGCAACAAGCAGACGGGCTTAATCACCTTTGTTCTTGAGAATTTTTCAAATTTAGGGCACATACGGCCCATCAATTAACTGGTGCCATTTATAAACTGGCGCTATCCCGTTCCCCCTCTAGCAAGGAGCGAAGCGTTGACAACTACTGGTCACGATAGCCTGAACACCCGCCGGACGCTCGATATCGACGGAAAAAAATACGATTACTACAGCCTGCCTGCCGCGGAAGAAGCCGGCCTTGGCAATCTTTCCCGCCTGCCCTTCTCGCTGAAGGTCCTGCTTGAAAACCTGCTGCGGCATGAAGATGGCCGCACGGTGACCTCGGACGACGTGAGCGCCCTCGCCGGATGGCTGAAAGAGCGGAAATCGGACCGCGAGATCGCCTATCGCCCGGCCCGTGTCCTGATGCAGGACTTCACCGGCGTTCCGGCCGTTGTCGACCTTGCCGCGATGCGCGATGCGATGGTCGCCCTCGGCGGCAATGCCGAGAAGATCAACCCGCTCGCCCAGTGCGACCTTGTGATTGACCATTCGGTCATGGTGGACAAGTTCGGCTCTCCAGCCGCTTTCAAACAGAATGTCGAGCTGGAAATGGAACGGAACGGCGAACGCTACGCCTTCCTCCGCTGGGGTCAGAAGGCGTTTGACAATTTCCGCGTTGTCCCGCCCGGAACCGGCATCTGCCATCAGGTGAACCTCGAATACATTGCCCGCGGTGTC
>SBHH01000214.1 GCA_006226265.1 Alphaproteobacteria bacterium
AGAGTTCTATCGATATGGTGAAGAGCGTTCTTGCTCGGAATGATGATCGTCACGGGCGGCCATTGGCCGCCCGGCGCCGTGTCCCGCGGAGTATCGACATCGCGCCGCAAAACCAAAGTATCTTCGCGATTTGAGATGGCGGGATAGGGAAGGTGAAATACCGTACGCCCGTCAATTTCCTGCAAATAGCACTTCAGTAGATCATGGCTGGATATCGGCAGCGTTGCTTCTGCGTCCAAAATGTTTGAAGCGAGGGAGCTTCGTCGATAAATTGCAAAATCACTAATATAATCGATTTCGTCCAACAGGATTGGGTCGAAGGCCGGTTTCATGCAAAGCGTTACCGGCTTGTCCCGCCGATCCACGATAACAACATCTGTGTAAAGAAGTTTCGCATCCGGATGATCATGCAAGGCCCGCCGGACCAACTTGAGGCCATGCGGGCTAATTCTCGACCCAGGCCTCGCGAAAGCCACATAGATTCCATTCGCCACTCCGAAACCTTCGCGTTCGCCCGCAGGCCCAATGCCATTCAACAGACGGGCATGGCCTTTTAGTCCCGCTTCTTCGGTAGCCGCCTCGGCCCATCGCATTGACCCTGCATCCGTCAGAACAATCAGTTCGATGCCCCTTACGTCTTGATTTTTTAGGGATGCTAGAAACGACAAGAAATCCTCGGCATGCCTTTCCGTTGCCCACACAATCACGCTGAGCCAGCAAGGTGCATCCGAAGCGGAAACTTTCGGCCTGCTTCCCGCCATCAGAAAGAGCTGACTTAAAAATTTGCTCAGACTTGCGTTCCTGCAGGCCTGATGCTTTATGCGTACCGCTGAAGTGATCAGGCGATGAACGAGAAGCTTAAAGGATATCATTTTACCAAGGCAAAAGGTCCAACTCTGCACCGACGTATCCCAAATCACCGAGTTTTGCCACCATGAACAGGCACAACTGGATTGGAAAACAATATCAGCATTGAGTTTGATGCTGGTATGTTTGGCGATCAGCAACACAAACTAGCCGATTTTCTGCAGGCTTATTGAGATTGACTGCCGTGCAAAATCGGATTGCCTATCATTGAATCGAGTTCAAAACCGGGCAGAAGCGAATCAACAAAAAGGTAGCTGTATGTTTTCGTTAGGCCTTCCCTCGTTCTTCGGGAAATTGGGCGCATTATTCGGATTTCGGCGAAAAAAGTCTCCTATAGAGAGGCAAGTGAACCATCTTAAGAAGTTCATTGATTATTCAAGTTCGGGAGGCCAACCGCCCAAGGAAAACGTCGATCTTTCCCAACTCCGCATTACTTGGGTAATTCCGGATTTCTTACCCGGAGCCGGTGGTCACATGACCATTTTCAGAATTGCTCATTATCTGGAAAGTTTCGGCCACAAGGTCAGTTTTCTTATCCAAAACCCCACCGTACACAAAACAGGCGAGCAAGCGCTTGCGACCATCAACGAGCGTTTCCTTCCGTTTCACGGATCTATCGGCCTTTTCACGCGGCAAACGCCGGATGCAGAAGGCGATGCGTTGATTGCGACGGACAGGTTCACCTGCTACCCCGTTGCTGCAATGGACAGGTTCCTCCGCAAATTCTATTTTGTTCAAGACTATGAGCCGTATTTCTATCCAGTTGGAACCGAATTCCTTCTTACCGAGGCAACATATCATTTCGATTTCGATTGCCTTTGCGCGGGAGACTGGTTGCATGGGATTATGAGTGAGAAATACCAGCGCTGGGCCATGTCTTGGCCTCTTGCATTTGATGCGTCTGTCTACACGCAAGCCGAAGGAAATAAAGAACGAAGCAGCAACCGCATTGCACTTTACGCACGCCACGTTACCCCCAGGCGGGCCGTCGAATTGGCCTTTATGGCCCTCGAAATCCTACAGGAAAGAAATGTCGACTTTAAAGTTGATTTCTTCGGGTGGAAGTTGGGCGATCTAGATGTAAAGTTTCCTTATTGTGATCATGGCGTCTTAAGCGCCCATGAACTTGCCGCACTTTATCGCGAGGCGGCGATTGGTGTTGTCTTTTCGGCAACGAATCATTCTCTCGTGAACAAAGAAATGATGTCCTGCGGCCTACCAGTTATAGATCTGGACCTCGAAAATGTACGCGCAATATTCCCCGAAGGCGCAATGTGCTTTGCAAAACCCACACCCGATGACATCGCGGACCAGATTCAGCACCTCTTGGAAAATCCTGGGAAGCGGGAAAGCCTTCGCCAAGGCGGTCTGAATTTTGTCAAAGGTCTGAGCTGGGAAAAGTCAGCCCGACTGGTAGAGGCTGCGCTTAAAGAACGCGTAGCCTATGCTCTCGGTGATGGAGCGCCATGAATGCCGAAGTACCGATGTACCGTGGTCATACCAACCAAGAACGCAATGCCGGGAATTCGTCGCGTACTTGAAAAGGTGAAAGCCCAAGAGACCTCATGGCCCTACGAAGTCATCGTTATTGATTCCGGCTCGACCGACGGTACCCTGGCCTATATCCGCGGGCTGGAGGGTGTGCGTCTGATTGAAATCCCGCCGGCAAGCTACGGCCATGGCAGGACCCGCAACCTCGGCGTCGACATGGCTGACGCGGAATTCGTAGCCTTTCTTACCCACGACGCGGAACCGTACGACGCGCATTGGCTGGCCAATCTCGTCTCCGCTGCCGAAAAGAATGATCGCATCGCCGGAGTGTTCGGCCGCCATGTCGCTTATGATACGGCCTCGCCCTTCATCAAAAACGATCTCGATAGCCATTTTAGGGGCTTTCTAGCCCACCCCCTCGTCGTCAACCGGGACCTAGCGCCGGAAAAATATGAAATCGACGAAGGTTGGCGCCAGTTCCTGCATTTTTATTCAGATAACAATTCCCTTTTGCGGAAATCGGTCTGGAAGAAAATTCCCTACCCTGACGTTGAATTTGCAGAAGACCAGTTATGGGCGCGTGAAATAATCGAGGCGGGCTACTCGAAAGCCTACGCGCCTGAAGCTATCGTCTATCATTCTCATGATTATACGCCGCTTGAACAGTTGCGGCGCGCCTTCGACGAGTCGCGGAATTTCAAAAAATATTTCGGATATAATCTATCCGCAGCGTTTCTGCCGGCGGTGGCTGCCATGATTCATTTTGGCATGCAATCGTTCCGGCAGGAACTGGACCATGCACGGTACGGCCGGGTTACCCTCAAAGATCGAATTCGGCGAGCGGCTCAAAGGACTGCGCTCGTTGCTGGCCATTACCTGGGCGCGAACCACAATAAACTGCCGAGGTGCATAGCTTCGCGTTTGTCACTTGATAACAAGCTCTTTAGAGCATAACCAGTTGCAACCAGCCTTCCCACGGCACAAAAAAGGCGGATTATGAAAATCCGAATTCTCGAAACTGCATCAAACGGCGTTAGAAAAAGCACCGCTTTCGTCAAATCCCTGATCGCTGATTATAGTCGGAGTGCTCCTGTCGACATGACGGAGCAGGACGAAGTCTTTTTGCGCGAAAATCTGAATTTTCATTACATAAATTGTGCAGAGAACATGCGCCTTCTAAAGAGATTCACGGCGCGTAGTCGCGAAGAATTCGCACGAAAAACAAGGTCACTTGTAGTTTACATGCCCGACGAAGCTGTCGTTATTAAGCTGGCAGAAGAAGCGGCGGCACTAAAGGCCGCGCCTGCCGGTTATAATCTCGAACAGCTCAATGGCCTCAACATCGGCTGCGGCGATCGCCGGATCCGGGACTGCCTGACCCCTGTCGATATCATGCGCACGGGCGATACGAACGCTTCCGGCTCCCACCACGCATTTCTGTTCGATGCCATTCTCGCCAATCCCGAAGATTTACCCTTCAAAGAAAACAGTGTCGATTACATCGTGGCTCTGCATATGCTTGAGCACGTGTCGAATCCGATCGAGATTCTGCTTTATTGGGGCTCCCTTTTGAAACCTGGGGGAGGCATCGGTCTAATATTGCCCAACTATGAATATACTTGGGATGCAGGAGGCGATTCCAGCCAGTTTGGGCATAAGTGGAACACAAACGCGGAGATTTTCCAGAAACTGTACGGTCTGCATTTGAAGGACAGTTTTCACCTTGAGCAGATCGGTACCTTGCCGCATAAAATCAGCTTTGACGCGGTGTTGCGTAAACCTGGCGAATTCGTTCCATTTTCCATTTCAAATGCAACCAGCCAACATTCCGGCGCAGAACTTGCCAGGCTCGGACTTATGGTGGGATGATTGTCTTTAAGCACGAATTGCCTACGATGGCGTTTCTTCCTGATTTTCAAAGGCTTTCGACAATTAGCCATAGTCAACCGGACTTGAATTTACCATGTATTTCAACGTTTTCGCTGACCACCGATCCGAAGTGCATGGCTATCTAATTCCAGACGGCTTCTCGTCGAAGCCGAGGATTCTCGTTCGTGCCAACGGTGATGAAATCGGGCCGATAGATTGTGATATTTTTCTGGAAAGCCCTTATAAACATCGGCATCACGAAACTGGAGTTGTCGGTTTCATTCTAAACGACGCCAATGTGCCAGGCATAGGCCAGCATGCAGATCTGGAAATTGCTGACGCTGAGACCGGCTTCACATTTTATCGCCGACTGAGGCCGGGTCAGCATCTTGAAAAACGGATATTTCGGCTGGAAACTCAATTCAGTCCGCACAACGAGCTTGATCTCAGCCTTATGCCGCACTTTCAGTTCAATGCCAGCGGCATAGAGCATTATGGCAGCGAAACAGTCCGCCAGATGCTGGAGGTCGTAAACCAGCCGTCCACATATGTAAGTGGACGGGTTCTGCTAAAAACCGTTCAGCAATATTTCGACAGCAATACCATCACGATTACGTCGCTAAGAGATCCTTTTTACGAACTCGCTATTCGACTGACGACCATAAGTCTGGCCAAGAAACGTCCCTTCTCTTTTTTGTCGAAGCGCGACGAAATCATCTACAAACCGGCTATGGAATATTTTTCTGGACTGAATTTTGCCGACGAAAAAAGCCTGACGTCCAAAATCAAGTCAGCTCCCAAGGACATTCTGACGCTGTTCGATTCACCGTTTACTAGGCAGCTGGTTGCTGCTAGCCCGACCGACAACGTTTCTCGGGATGCTGTTTCCAACGCTCTGGATGTGCTCTCCCAATTTTCCATATTCAATGCCGAAGAAAAGGACGATACGCTCGCAAGAGACATTTCCGATTATCTTGGCTTTGAGAATTATTCCTTGCGATTCATTCCGATGAGACCCGAATTCAAAAAAATCGCTGACATGCTTCGGCAAATTAACACGTTAGAACATGTCCTAGAGAGCGATCTGATCCTGTACTATTTCATACGGAAAGCGGCGGTACGTGCGAGGAAAAGATCCGCAACGCATCCCGGCTAAAGTTTGTATTGTCCTCAATACAGCTTCCTCTCATCAATCGAACCCCACCAGCGAAACGCATCCCATCGCAAAAGAAGGGCTCCCAGACGCTAACAGGTTCGCTGAGAAACTAGTCCCACCAACCCAGATATCTACCTAGCTTTCTTCAGGGGCCTACCACGAGAGATGCTTCGAAGTCGCGCATAATGTCTGCTGCGGCTGTAATCTCATTTTCCTTGTAGAATCTTTCTATGAGGGCTTCGTCCATTACGATATTTCTGTATTCGTCCACGATTTCATAGAATTTATTTTTCAAAACCGTAGAGGAAGGATCAAGATTTGTAACGCAGACGTTCCCCGTTGGAGATGTGTCGGCCAGGGTAATGCGCAAGTCAGGGCGATATTTCTTGAGAATTGGAACAAGTTTCCAAACGTCCCCAGTCCACCATCCCGCGTGATCGACATCAACCCTGTTCTCAGGATGGTGGGTACGTTCAGTCATTTCCGAGTTCACGGGAAGGCAATCATCCATCATGATCAACCCATCCGGGTGGCACACTTGCTCACTGTTGATGAAATCGCGAAGGAGGTATTCAAATTGGTGTAGGCCATCGAGGAACACGGCATCGATCGCACCGCCTGCGATTGCCGAAGCATCTCTGTTACGGAAAAACTCGTCGCTTGTTTCCTGAAAGAGATACAGCGCTCTCTTCTTCCCGACCGGATCCAGCGTGAACTGAAAGAAAGGGTCTACGCCGATTGCATCACAATCAATTCGTGAAATGGTGGTGCCATCACGAACGCCGATTTCAAGATAGAACCGCGCTCGCTTGGCTGCGACCATTGCCGCAATAAAGTCCCGAAAATCTACGTCTGAATGCGTATGAATCAGCATCAATAGCTCCTTCGCCAATATGCTCTATCCATATGATTATGATATGTTAAAAGCAATCGTGGCGGGTCGGATTTGTGTCAGCCGGGGTATGGATGTTTCAAATAGACAAGATTGTTTCGTGCGGGGATCTCATCCACGGCCGGAAAAAGCCCGTGACATCGACAATCTTGGGAACGCTTCTGGAGGCGGAGGCTTATTCAAGAAAAGCGCCCTTTCATCTCGACACCGAGTATCTTTCCAGCGAGAGCAAAGACTATTTCGAGTCGATGCTTTCCCAATTGCACTGCGACGCGCCCCCAATCAGCCTGTTTCAATTTTCCAATGCAACTGTCGTTGGCCAAGGTACCGTCATCCTCGCAGACGGATCGCTTGTCCACGACAGTGCAGCAGAGTTTCTCAGTCACCAACAAGTACCGCACGGTGTCCATGGAACACTGGACAATATGGTTTTGAATGAGCGAGGCGTAGAGATAAACGGCGTGACGATTCTGGTCAAAAGACCTTGGTACAGGAATTTCGGCCACTATCTGGTCGACCTGATGCCGATCCTTCCAAGTCTCTGCGATGCCGGCGTTGAGGTCGACAACATTATTTATGGGGATGTGCCGCCAGGTGCGCTCAGGGAGATTATGCTGCGTTGCACAGAATCGTATTTTCCTGCCGTAAATGTCATATTTTCTGACGACGAAAACCCGCTAAACGTGAAGCACCTATTATATGTCCAGCCGGTTCACGTTCCGCCGCTGATGAAGCATCCCATAGCACTTCGTTATACGAAAGACGTTTCCATTCAATTATTCGGCGACGACAGCACTCCGAAATTCGACTGCCGGCGGCTATATTTGAGCCGTCAAAAAGTCTCTTCCCGGCACATATTGAACAACGAAGAACTCGAAGAATATCTCTCCTCTCAAGGCTTTTTTATATTCTATCCAGAAGAATTTAGCTTCGGAGAGCAGATTGCAGCTTTTCAACGAGCAGAGGTAATTGTTGGCGCCAAAGGGGCGGCCTTCACCAATTTAATATTCTGTAGTCAAAACGCTCATGCTTTACTTTTTTTTTTTTTTTTTTTCCAT
>SBHH01000035.1 GCA_006226265.1 Alphaproteobacteria bacterium
AAAGATTGAGCACGAAACTCACATGTACGAAGGGCCAGAAAAATCCGCGGTATGGATAATATCCATAATGCCAGTTACCATAATGCGGCGTCACATAGACATATTTTGGCCGGTAATAATGTTTATAGCGATAGGGCCGGACCGGTTTGACATATACCGTTTTCGGCGGTGGAGCATGATAGACGGGCGCAGGCTTGTGGGACGGCTTCACATATGTGGTCTTGCCGTGATTCTGCTGCCCTTTCCAATGCGAATTATCGTTCCACGACTGATTGTGCCCGGAATGGCCATTAGGCTTGTAATAGTTCTTTTTCTGATACTTATAATTGCCATGCTCTGCACCATGCCCCCGATTTCTGTCGTTCCAGTCATGAGACGACTGTTCACCGCCATGCCAGTTTCCGCCATCGCGGGCGAGCGCAGGCTGCGTCATGACCGCACCGGAGAGAAGGATTGCTCCCAAAAAATAGCTGAATTTGGGCATTTTCTTACCCCTTCATCAGTTGATAACCATTCCTGATACGGCCGGGGCCGCAAATCCCGTCGCAAAAAATCAAAATTAATGTTCTTGATTTGTTCTTTTAGTAGATTTAATATGGCGCGATGCAGGACGAACAGGTCATTCCCTTTTTGAAGGATTTCCGGCGGGGACGCGGCGCGACCGTCAACCCGGACGGACGGTTTGAGGCCGAGGCCCGCGAATTTATCGATGATGGCTGGTATGTCCCGGATCTGGAGGAACGGCGGGTTAAAACCTCCGTCACGATCGAGCATCCGAAATCGATCATCAGCCATAACAAGTCGCCGGACCTCCCCTTCGATAATTCGGTCAATGCCTATCGGGGGTGCGAGCATGGCTGCGTCTATTGCTACGCCCGGCCGACCCATTCCTATCTTAACCTTTCGCCGGGGCTCGATTTCGAAAGCCGCCTCTTCGCGAAACCCAATGCGGCGGAGCTGCTGGAGAAGGAAATCTCCAAATCCTCCTATATCTGCAAGCCGATTGCGCTTGGCACCAATACGGACCCGTATCAACCGATCGAGCGGCAGTATAAAATCACCCGCGAGATTATCGAGGTTCTGGCGGCGGCGAAGCATCCCTTCACCATCACGACAAAATCGGATCTGGTGCTGCGCGATCTTGATCTTCTGGCGCCGCTTGCCTGCGACAATCTCGTCTGCGTCGGGATGTCGGTCACAAGCCTTGATGGAAAAATCGCAAGGGTGATGGAGCCGAGGGCGAGCGCACCGCATAAACGCCTTCGCGCGATTGAGGAATTGAGCAAGGCGGGCGTGCGCACGCTGGTTCAGGCAAGCCCGCTGATCCCGGCGCTGAATGACGCGGAACTGGAGCAGATCATGAGCGCCGCGAAGGATCGGGGAGCCAACAGTGCGATATACCTCCTCCTTCGCCTCCCCCATGAAGTCGCGGCCCTCTTTAAGGACTGGCTGCAGGAACATTTTCCGGACCGTGCCGCACGGGTGATGAAGCTGGTGCGCGAAACCCGGGGCGGCAAGGATTACGATGCGACCTTCGGCCGCCGCATGACGGGAGAGGGGCATTACGCCGCCCTTATCAACAGACGTTTCCGCCTAGCCTGCAAACGCCTCGGCTTTACGGCCAGCAAATATGACCTGAACAGCAGCCTGTTCCAAAAGCCAGTGAGCCGCTATGCGCCGCAAATGGATTTGTTCGCCTCCCCGCCCCGTGCTAATCAGGGGAAATGAGCGCGAAAAAATCCAGCCAGCCCGATTTTTCCTTTGAAGCCGAAATGCCGGGACGTATTTGCGGCGTCGATGAAGTGGGGCGTGGTCCCTTCGCGGGACCCGTGGTAGCTGCGGCTGTCATGCTTGATCCAAAAAATATTCCGGACGGGATTGAGGACAGCAAAAGACTCTCCAAGCTCGCGCGGGAGAGGCTCTTCGATATCTTAATCAAGACAGCCCTTGTTGGGATCGGTGAAGCCTCGGTCGAAGAGATCGATGACCTCAATATTCTGAACGCGAGCCTGCTTGCCATGCGGCGCGCCGTTTCCGGCCTGCCGGAGGTCCCGGACGGGGCGCTGGTGGATGGAAATCGCGATCCGAAACTCGGCCTTCCGACCCGCCTGATCGTGAAAGGGGATGCGCTTTCCCTCTCGATTGCAGCCGCTTCCATTGTGGCAAAAGTGACACGCGACCGGAAAATGTGCGAATTTGCGACAAAATATCCACAGTATGGCTGGGAGAAAAATTCAGGTTACGGCACCGCCGAACACCGCAAGGGATTGCGCGACTTTGGCGTCACACCACTACATAGGCGAAGCTTCGCGCCCATTCGCGCACTCCTGGACGGTGTTAAGTGACACATGAGGGCTATGCCCTAACTCCCTGATTCAACAAAAATTATTGACGCAGCGAATCGGTCGAATCACAATTACGGCATTCGTAATTACCAGAAGTTTTAGCATGACTGAAAAACTGAAACTCCCGCTCGATCAGATCCTCAAAGGCGACTGCATCGAGCTGATGAACTCGCTTCCTGCAAAGTCCGTCGACATGATCTTTGCCGACCCGCCCTATAACATGCAGCTTTCCGGTGAGTTGCGGCGGCCCGACGATAGCCATGTCGATGCGGTTACGGATGACTGGGACCAGTTCGAAAGTTTCAAGGCATATGATGATTTCACGCGTGACTGGCTGACGGCGGCGAAGCGCGTTCTGAAAGATAACGGCACGCTCTGGGTTATCGGCTCCTATCACAATATCTTCCGTGTCGGTGCCAGCCTGCAGGATATCGGCTATTGGATACTCAACGATGTGATCTGGCGGAAATCAAATCCGATGCCAAATTTCCGGGGCACCCGCTTCACCAACGCGCATGAAACCCTTATCTGGTGCTCCAAAGGGCCGGATGCGCGCAACATCACCTTCAATTACGACGCGCTTAAAGTCATGAATGACGATGTGCAGATGCGCTCCGACTGGCATCTGCCGATCTGTAGCGGCGGGGAGCGGCTTAAAGTCGATGGCGAAAAGGCACATACCACCCAGAAACCAGAAGCCCTGCTCTATCGTGTACTGACTGCCGCGACCCATGCGGGCGATGTCGTGCTCGATCCTTTTTTCGGCACGGGAACGACCGGCGCAGTTGCACGCAAGCTGGGTCGTCGCTATATCGGGCTGGAGCGGGAGGAGAAATATATCTCCGTCGCCAGGAACCGCATCCGTAAAGTCCAGCCCCTGTCGCCGGAAGACCTTGAAGTCACCCGCGGCAAGCGGCAGGAACCCCGCGTTCCCTTCGGCTCGGTCGTCGAGCGTGGGCTGTTATCCGCAGGGCAGGTCCTGTTCGATGCGCGTAAACGCTATAAAGCAAAAGTACGGCCTGATGGCAGCCTGATCGCCGCCGATGTAACCGGCTCCATCCACAAGGTGGGGGCGCAGCTTCAGGGGGCGAGTACCTGCAACGGATGGACTTTCTGGCATTTCGATGCGGAAGGAAAATCGGTTTCCATTGATGTGCTGCGTCAACAGGTTCGTGCGGAAATGAACTAGGGGCCTCTGCCCCCCAAAATGAAGGAGCCTCTCATGAACCGCTTTATCTCCGCTGCGGTCCTTGCCGCCATCCTCACCCCCGTTTTTGCCCTTCCGGCCAGCGCCTGGGAGGAATCCCGCTTTCTCGGCATCGACCGGAATGCCAATGACAGTATTTCCCTGCAGGAGGCGGAAGACTACCGCACCCGGATTTTCATGGAATATGACCAGAACGGCGATGGCCGGATCGAGTTTGAGGAATATGTGAAGGCAGAAGGCCTCCGCCCCGTCACGGCCGCCGCTAATTCCAAGGTGGAAGTGCCCGACGAATATAAGGAAATCGACGCCGACGACGACATGATCCTGATGCCCGAAGAAATGAAGATGATGGCCGACAAGCGTTTCAAGGCGCTTGATGAAAACGGCGATGGAAAAATCTCCAAGGATGAATTTGTAAGCCCCGGCTTGTAGCCTTAAAGGGCGAGCGATCCCTGCCCTTTTTCGACAGCCGCCACCACCTTCTGCATGAGGGTCGGGAGCGCGCGCGATGAAAAGTCCGATGACGACACCCATTCGCCTTCCGGCACCCGGTTGTCTCGCGCGTTTTTAAGGCGGATCACAACGGGGCGTAACTGCAAATGAAAATGCGTGAAGGTATGGCGCACCAGCTCAAGAGTTTCGCCCGCATCCAGCCTCAAAGCAGCGCTTCCAAACATCTCCTGAAGTGCCGCGTCGATGGAAATCATTTCCTCCCGCCAGTCGGTCGAGGGGAACTCCATCATGCCGCCGAGCAGCCCTTTTTCAGGCCTACGGCGAAGCAGGACATGCCCGTCCGGCCGCTCAATCCAGAAGACGACAGCGCGGCGGGTCGGCTTCACCTTTTTAGGCGGCTTCACGGGGAAGCGCTCCATATCCCCCGCGGCCCGGGCCGCACAGGCCTTCTCGACCGGGCATTGATCGCATTTCGGATTTCGGGGGGTACAGATCGTCGCGCCGATATCCATCAAACATTGCGCATAGTCGCCCGCTCTTTTCTCCGGTGTCAATTCATCCGCCGCCACGGTGATTTCCTTCTTCGCGGCCGGAAGTGGCGTCTCGATCCGGTAGAGACGGGCAATAATGCGCTCAATATTGCCATCGACCACTGTCTCCGGTTGATCGAAGGCAATGGCCGCAATTGCCGCCGCCGTATAGGGTCCGATGCCCGGAAGCGACAACAACGCGTCCAAGCTCGAAGGGAACCGCCCGCCATGCTCTTTGGTCACCGCGATCGCGCATTTATGCAGGTTGCGCGCCCTCGCGTAATAGCCTAGCCCCGCCCAGGCGGTCAGGATATCGTCAAGCGGCGCGGCGGCCATGTCCGCGACCGTCGGCCAGGCTGCCAGAAACTTCTCAAAATAAGGACCGACCGTCACGACCGTCGTCTGCTGCAGCATGATTTCGCTCAGCCAGACATGATAAGGATCGGGCCGCACACCCGGCAGGCTCCGCCAGGGAAGCGTCCGGGCATGGCTGTCATACCAGTCGAGAATTGCCCTGGAAAAAGGCTTTTGTGCGCGCATCGGATAGGTCATATTAGGGACAATCTTATGCGGGACTTTGCAGCGTGACGCAATATCAACCTCCCGCCAACACCCATGGAGCGAGGACAATAAATCTTGAGAAAGGTGCAAGCACAGGCCGGACCGCGCGCCATCGCCGGGTTTCTCGGGCGAAGCTCCCGCGCCGCGCTTGCAAGAAGGGGTTTCGCGCAAAGCGACGTCCTTTCTCACTGGGACAGCATCGTCGGACCGAATCTCGCCAATTGCTCCAGCCCTGAACGGTTGAACTATGGCAAGGGCAGTAGCAAGGAAGCGACGCTTCGCGTGCGTGTCGCCCCCGGCTGGGCCCCGGAATTTCAGCATTTCGAACAATTGATCATTGAACGTATCAACAGTTTCTTCGGCTATCGCGCCGTTGCCCGCCTGCAGATCATTCAGGCCCCCGTCAACAAGCCGACGCCGAAAAAACGCCCTGCCCCCGCCCCGCTGACGACGAAACAGGAGGACTGGATCCGTTCAACAGTTGAAGATGTGAAGGATGCGGATTTGAAGGACAGGCTGACGTCGGTTGCAAGCTCCATGCTGGGCGCGCGCAACGCGAAAACTAGCCAGCAGGAAAAAAAGTGATATGCGCGGGATCAATCCTACATAAAGGAAATCGCCCTAACGTGCAGATGACAGAATGAATCATTTGAGGATTTGAGTATGAGAAGATATAATAGCACCACATATAGTATGGATAACGATAAATTGGCTCTATCTCGACGACATTTTGTAATCTCTGGAAGTCTGGCGCCGCTGGCCGTCGGCGCGGGCGCAGGCCTTATCGCGCCCACCAAAGCCCGTGCGGACGAGGCGAAGGAGCCGACGATCAGCGACGATGATCATGTGCTTGGCGATCCAAAGGCGCCGATTTCAATCATCGAATATGCCTCGCTCACCTGTCCGCATTGCGCCCATTTCCACGAGGCGACCTTTCCCGATCTCAAGAAGAACTGGATCGATACGGGCAAGGCCAGCCTGACCTTCCGGCATTTCCCGCTTGACCGCTACGCCTTTCAGGCTTCGGTCCTGACCGAATGCGGCAGCAAGTCCACCTTCTTTGGTCTTGTCGGCCTGATCTTCAATCAGCAGGTGGAATGGACCCATGCGAAAGACCCGGTGGAGGCCCTCGCCCAGATCGGCAAGACCGCCAGCATCGGCGAGAAGAAATTCAAGGACTGCCTCGCGGATGAAAAACTTGGCGAGAGCATTCTGAACCAACGGCTGGTCGGCGCCAATGATTACGGTGTGGATGCAACGCCGACCCTGTTCGTGAATGGAAAGAAATATGAAGGCGACCGCTCCTATGAAGAGTTCGACACCTTCCTCAAATCCCTGATGTAAGTCCAGTTTCGTGGAGAGGCCGTGAAATTTACCCAATTAAGACTGTCCGGTTTCAAATCCTTCGTTGAACCGACGGAACTTCTTATCAAACACGGCCTCACCGGAATTGTCGGCCCGAATGGCTGCGGCAAGTCGAACCTTGTCGAGGCCTTGACCTGGGTAATGGGCGAAACCTCTGCCCGGAACCTTCGGGGCGGGGCGATGGACGATGTGATTTTTGCGGGCACCGCGTCTCGCCCGGCCCGCAATATGGCGGAGGTGACGCTCGGCCTTGATAACAAGGATCGGACCGCGCCACCTTCTTATAATGACGAGCCCGAGCTTGATGTCACGCGCCGCATCCGCCGGGAAACGGGTTCTGACTATCGCATCAACGGCAAGGTGGCCCGCGCCCGCGATGTCCAGCTTCTCTTTGCCGATCTTGCGACCGGCGCGCATTCCACCGCGATTGTGAGCCAGGGCCGCGTCGGCGCCCTTATCAATGCGAAACCCAAGGATCGACGTCATCTTCTGGAGGAAGCCGCCGGGATTTCCGGCCTGCATTCACGCCGTCATGAGGCTGAACTCCGGCTCAATTCTGCCGAAACCAATTTGGAGCGGGTCGATGACGTGATCGACCAGCTGGACGTGCAGCTTGCCAATCTCAAGCGTCAGGCGAGGCAGGCGACGCGCTATCGCAATATTTCCGGCCATATTCGGAAAGCCGAGGCGCTGCTCCTCCTCCGGAAGTACCAGATCGCCGAGGAAAAGGCGATTGATGCGAAACAGCGTTATGAGGAGGCCGTTCTCGCCGTCAATGAACTGACGCGGCAGGCCGCCACGGCGGAAAACGCGTCGCTGCGCGCGAATGAGGCGCTGAAGCCCTTGCGG
>SBHH01000191.1 GCA_006226265.1 Alphaproteobacteria bacterium
GCCCAGCAACGGGACTTTTGTCAAACAACCTGAATCTATAAGTCGCTTCTGAATTTGTTGAAGAAACCCGTAACGCCCCCATAACGCCATACAGCCGTCCGAAAATGACCGGGAATGAAGACCACCTGTTCTCTGACAAAGCGTCACAGAGAATAATTGCGGCGGCTGAACCTTGTGAACGGATACTTCCGAATTAACGGGCCATTTGTTCCCGCAGTAATCGCTTCAGTATCTTGCCGGACGGGTTGCGCGGCAGACTTTCCATCAGAATAAGCTTTTTCGGGATTTTAAAGCCCGCAAGATGGTCCCGGCAGTGCGCTTCAAGGGCAGCTTCATCGAGGCTCCCCGCCTTGTCCAGCACCACAACAGCGACCGGCACTTCACCCCAGCGACTGTCAGGCATGCCAACCACTGCAACCTCCAGCACATTCGGCATCTGGTAAATCACCCGCTCGACCTCCGACGAAGCGATATTTTCTCCGCCTGAAATGATCATGTCTTTCTTACGATCCGTCAGATAGAGGAAGCCGTCTTCGTCCAGATAACCGACATCCCCGGTCCGGAACCAGTCATCATGACGGGTTTGCGCCGTCTTTTCAGGATCGTTCCAGTATCCTTCGGTGACTTTCGGGCCGCGCAAGCAGATTTCCCCTTCTTCCCCGGCGAGCCTGGAAAGGCCGTCATCATCCGTGATCCGAATGGATACATGGGGTGTCGCCCGCCCGGTCGAACCGATCTTTTCAATCTCGAAGCCCGGTTCCATGAAGGTATCGCCACTGCAGGATTCCGTCAGGCCATAGGCATCAATATAACGGCCATTCCGGAAATAATCCTGGAACTCCCGGATGCGGCCCTCCGGAGTTTTCTCACCGCCGCCAATGCACCATTCAAGGCTGCTAACATCGAACCTGTCCCGCTCTGGATGCGCGAGAATGCCCGACATCATGACAGGCGCGAGCCAGGCCCCGGTCAACTTCTCCGCTTCAATCGCTTCAAGCACCTGTAACGCATCAAACTCGCGATGTATTTTCAGAAGACCGCCATGCCAGAGAACGGCAATTCCGGGAAGATCGTAGGCGCCCACGTGATAAAGGGGGCCCGTCACCAGCAATCGGGTATCCTTTGAAAGACCGAGCACGACAACATGCTCCATGCTTTTCCAGTAGAAATTCTGATAGCTGTGCATTACGCCTTTGGGCCGGTCCGTGGTGCCGGAGGTATACATCAGGCGGAACAAATCATCCGGGCGCACGTAATATTGCCCTGGAATATTCTTCTCAACTCCAGTCAAGATCGTGACGTCTGCCTGCATGGCATCGTCCAGCAGAACGACCGGAAGTTCAAGTTTCAGAATATCTTCGAATTCCAGGTCTCCGAACAGGAGAGACGCCTTGGCGTTTCCGGTAATATACGCCACTTCATCCGTCGCCAGGCGATAATTTACAGGTAGAAATATGGCTCCTAAATAGCTGCATGCAAAGGATATTTCAATAAAGGCAGGACTGTTCTTCATGAAGGCGGCGACAACATCGCCCGCACCGATCCCGCGTGCCTCAAGATATCGCGCAAGCTGTTGAACACGCGTCCAGAGAGCGCCATAACTGATCCGTGTTTCATCATAGATGATGGCAATCCTGTCAGGCCAGCGCGTCGCATGATATTTCAGGAAACTGCTGAGATTGATCATATTCTGTTTCTCCCTGCCTCAATCCAGCTTCAATAGGAGCGCGGCATCCCGAGATCATGCACGGCGATAAAGTTCAGGATCATTTCCTCGGATACCGGCGCGAAGCGGAACAGGCGGGCATCCCGCCACAATCTCTCCAAATGGGATTCGGTCGCATATCCCATTCCGCCCATGGCCTGCATTGATTTTTCGGTTGCGGAGGCGACGGCCTGCGCCGCAATCAGCTTGGCCGCATTTGCCTCGCTGCCGAATGGCTCTCCCGCGTCGAACTGTGCGGCAGCCTTGTAATTCAGAAGCCGGGCGGATTCGATTTCCGCTTTCGCCTGCGCGAGCGGGAACTGAATACCCTGATAGCTGCTGACGGGCTTGTCACCGAACACCTTCCGCTCATTGGCATAGGCAATGGCAAGCCGCAATGATAGATCGCCCGCCCCGACGAGACCGGCTGTTGTCACGATCCGTTCCGTATTGAGCGTATCCAGTAACTCTCTCCAGCCCCCGTGCAAAGTGCCGACAAGTTCATCGGGCTCGATCCGGACGTCATCGAAAAAGACGGAGCAGGAGGAAAGCGTCTTCGTTCCCACCTTGTCGATCGGGTGATAACTCAGTCCCTCCCGCTCGACATCAATCATGAACATGGAAAGGCCGTCTGTTCTTTTCCCGACTTCCTCGACCTTTTTCGTGCGGGCAATTACCAGCATCTTTGCCGCCTGATCCACGGCTGTGATCCAGAGCTTTTCCCCGTTGAGGCGCCAACCATCGCCATCCTCATCGGCAAAGCTTTTAAGTTCCAGGCTGTTGCTGCCCGCCCGGGCCTCGGTCAACGCCATACAGAAGTTGATCTCGCCGCTAACCAATTTCGGCAGGAGCTCCTGTTTCATCTTGTCCGTTCCATATTTGGAAATCGTCACACCGCCGAAGATCGGATTGATCATGAAAAGCTGCCCGACGGTTGCGCCGCCGCCGCTGGCCGCCAGATTTTCAACGATCAGCGCCATTTCCAGCATGCCGGCACCCGCCCCGCCATATTCTTCGGGCAGGGCAACCCCTGCAAGGCCCGCCCCGCATACCGCCTTCCAAAGCTCCGCCGGAAAGGCCTTCTTCGCATCCTGCTCCCGCCAGTAATCCACGCCGAATTCCATACCGATGCGATAGGCGGTTTCGGCAATCATCTTCTGCTCTTCGGTAAAGCCGAAATCCATTTATCTGTTCCCTTTCTAATTGACCAGCAATCGCAGCGGCTTTTCAAGATATCCCTTGATGGAATTGAGAAATGCAAGCGCGCTGACCCCATCGAGGATCCGGTGATCGCAGGAAAGAACGAGCCCCATCTCCTGCTTCAGAACGGGCTTACCCTCCTCGTCCGGACGGAAGGCCTGACGGATACTGCCGACGCCGAGAATGGAAGATTGACCGGGATTTATGATCGAACTCATATAGGTGACATCGAACATGCCGGCATTTGAAACGGTTGTCGCACCGCCGACAAGATCCTCTGCGGACAAGGCACCATCCCGTGCTTTTTCGGCAAGACTTCGCGCCTGCTTCGCAACAGACGCAATACCCGCATCCCCGAGATTTCGAAGGACCGGCGCAAAAAGCCCATTGTCGGTATTGACGGCAAGACCGATATCCTCTGCCTGCAATTCGATAATTTCGTTTTCCCGCCAGACGCTATTGGCGCGCCGGTTATCCCGCAAGGCGCGAGCGACGGCAGCAATGATCAGATCATTGATGCTGATCCGGAGCATTTCTCCTTCTGCATTGAGCTCAGCCCGAAGGGCCAGCAGTTCACCCGCATCCACCTCAGTGGACAGATAAAAATGCGGAATGTCCCGTTTTGATTCAACAAGGCGGCGGGCGGCGACGGTTTCATATGCTGTTGGTGCCCGGCTAAGCGATGCCGCTGGCGCACCGGTCTTATCTTGCCGGAGAATTGCTCCCTCCTCCCGTTTTGCAATGGCGGCCTGCACGTCCGCGGCCTTGATCCGGCCTTTCGGTCCGGATCCATCCAGCCCCCGCAATTCCACGCCGTTTTGCCGGGCAATCCGGCGGGCGAGCGGCGTGGCAATCACGCGACCCGATATATCCGGCTGCTTTTCTTCGGCCGAAATCGCTGCCGCTCCGGAGACGGCGGAAGGCATTTTCTCCATTGCCTCCGGCCCGTCTCCGGAGGTCGCAGGCGCAGCCTGTTCCGCAGGAACAATATCTGGCGCCGCCTCTCCGATATCCCATTTGGCAATTGCCGTTCCAACCTCTACAGTCTCACCGGCAGGCACCAGAATATCCCGCAACCTGCCCTCCGCCGGTGCCTCGATTTCGTTGGCAATCTTCTCCGTTTCGACAACCAGGACGACATCACCCTTGCCGAAGCTGTCGCCCGGCGCAAGGAGCCATTCGGAAATGGTTCCCTCCGTCATCGTCAGCCCCAGTTTCGGCATGATCAGGTTGCTTGACGGCGGCATCTTCATTTTCCCTTAAAAACGGCCGGACGCTTTTCGAGAAAGGCGCTGCATCCTTCATGCGCATCCGCAGAATCAAGAACCAGTCCGATCAGGCCCTGCTCATAAGGCAAGGCGGCGGAAAGCGGCATATCCGCACCATGTAACAACCCGCGTTTCAGCAGCTTGAGGACAAGCGGCGACTTGCTGGCGATTTTCCCGGCGATTTCCCGGACCCGGCTCATCAGCTCCTCCGCCGGAACGACCTCATTGGCGAGGCCGAGGCTGACGGCTTCCGCCGCGCTGATCCTGTCGCCCGTAAACATGATTTCCTTCGCCCTGCAGAGCGGAATCTGACGGATGATCCGTTGCGTGCCGCCCGCCCCCGGGAACAGCCCGAGGGTAATCTCCGGCAGTCCAAGCTGGGCCTTTTCCGACAGGATTCGGATATCAAGCGCCAGGATCAGTTCCGTCCCGCCACCGAGCGCCCAGCCGTTGACAGCCGCAATCGTCGGCTTGTCACAGGCCTCGATCCGGCGGAACACCCGGTGAATGACCTCGGCAAATTCCTCATAATGTGCAAGGCCTTCGCGCGAGTTGAGATCCGCGATATCGCCGCCCGCGACAAAGGCGCGTTCCCCCGCCCCGGTAAAGACGATCACATGAACCGTATCGTCCTTCTCAAGCCGGGATAGCGCCGCCTCCATTTCCAGAAGGGTCGGAACATCCAGTGCATTCAGGGTTTCGGGGCGGTTGATCGTGAGGATCGCAACAGGTCCATCCTGTTCAACAAGGATTGATTTTTCAGCCATTCTTATTCTCCGGTTTTATGCGAGTACCTGTTTGACAGCCGTAATGACATCTTCCGTATCCGGCAGGAACTGGGATTCCAGGGACTTGGCAAAGGGTGCCGGCATAAAGGGGGCGCCGACACGCAGGATGGGTGCATCCAGCTCGTCAAATCCGATATCTGCCATGCGCGCGGCGATTTCCGCCCCGACACCAAAGGCCGTCACGGCTTCATGCAGAATGACAAGACGATGGGTATGGGAAAGCGAGGCGAGAACGGCGGCTTCATCCCAGGGCTGGATCGTTCGAAGATCAAGAACTTCCGCCTCGATCCCGCTGTCGGAAAGCGCCTCTGCCGCCGCCAGCGCTGTTCGGACAGCCGCGCCATAGCTGACAATTGTAACATCCCGGCCTGCACGAACCGTCCGGGCCTTGCCGATTTCGATCTCTCCCTCGCCCGTTTCAAGCTCGCCTTTCAGGGAATAGATCGCCTTGTTTTCAACGAACACCACCGGGTCCGGATCGGCGATCGCCGCCTTCAGCAAGCCATAGGCATCGGCGGGCGTTCCGGGAACCACCACTTTCAAGCCCGGCACATGCGCAAACCAGGCCTCCAGGCATTGCGAATGCTGCGGCCCCGCATTAACGCCGCCGCCATGCGGCATGCGCAGGACCATCGGTACGGAGCATTGTCCGCCAAACATGAAGCGCGCCTTGGCGGCCTGATTGACCATCGCATCCATGGCGAGGGTCGCAAAATCCATGAACATGATTTCTACGACGGGCTTGAGACCGCTCATGGCCGCGCCAACCGCCGCACCGGTGATTGTCGCTTCGGAAATAGGTGTATCGCGCACCCGAAGCTCTCCATGCTTGTCCAGAAGCCCCCGCGTCACACCGAAGGGACCACCGGCATGGGCAACATCCTCGCCGAACAGAATAACGGACGGATCCTCCGTCAGCGCCTCGTCAAGCGCCATGTTCACGGCCTTTGCGTATCTTACTTCCGTCATGCTCAATGTCCCGCCAAAACCGTATAGACATCCGCGCGCGCGCGATCGAAATCAGGAAGGCTTCCCGCCCGGCCCGCCTCGACCGCTGCGGAAATTCTCTCCGCTACTCGGTCGCGAACCGCCTGAATTTCCTTTTTCGCAACCCGCCGTCGGCCCATAAGCCCTTCAAACTTCACAAGCGGGTCATGCTCGGCAAGTCCGGACAATTCCGCTTCCGCCCGGTATTTTTGCGGATCGCCTTCAAAATGGCCCCGCACGCGATGGGTGACACATTCAAGGACCTGCGGTCCCTTCCCACCGCGTGCGGCATCCGCAAGATCGCTTGCCGCCGCATAGACATCCAGAACGTCATCTCCATCTACAAATGCTGACGGGATGCCGAAAGCCTTGGCAAGCTCGCGAACATTGGCGCCGAACTGACGGACCGTTGGCGAAAATTCGGACCAGCCGTTATTTTCACAAACAAAAAGAATGGGCAGTTTCCACAGTGCGGCAAGGTTGAAAGCTTCATGCAGAACCCCCTCCGCGAGCGCACCATCCCCGAAGAAGGCAACGGCGATATTTTTAGTTTTCTGGACCTGATGCGCGAGAGCGCTTCCGACCGCAAGCGGGATACCCGCACCGACAATTCCGTTCGCGCCCAGCATGCCAACTGACATGTCGGCGACATGCATCGACCCGCCCCGACCACCGCAGCGCCCCTCTTCCTTACCCATGATTTCCAGAAAAAAGCTGTTCAATTCCACCCCCTTCGACAGGGCATGGCCGTGCCCCCGATGGTTGGAGGCAAGCGTGTCGTCCTGTTCGAGAGCGGCAGTAACGCCAACGGAAACGGCTTCCTGTCCGATGCTCAGATGAATGAAACCCGGCACTTCTCCGTCTGCGAATAATGTGGCGAGACGGCCTTCCGCCTCCCGAACGAGAAGCATCCGCTCGTAAAATTCCAGCAGCCGGGATTTCGGCACGGAGTTATCGGATTTTACTGGGGTCATCGCGTCAGCCTGATTTGTTATTGGCGTCAATAATTGTCTTGAATATATTTCTATATGAGAATAGTTTTCTGTCAAGAGAATATACATTTGGAAAGAAGGACACCAGGTGCGCCGACCTGCTTGCGATCACGGAGAGCAAGGTCTGACCTTTTTCAGAAAGATCGAAAAGACAACCATGAAAAATCAAGGCGGCCTCTCAATGAACCTGTTGCGCGGTAAATATGAGTGCTTTAGAAAGGCGGAAATTTGCAAAACTGTTTAAAACAAGATTGCGGTTTTTATTTCAGGTAATGTTTATT
>SBHH01000050.1 GCA_006226265.1 Alphaproteobacteria bacterium
AAAGAAGGATCTCGTCGCCCTCCTTCAAATTCGCCCAGCCCCAGGAATTTGCGACCAGATTGATG
Source organism: Alphaproteobacteria bacterium (assembly GCA_006226265.1). Classification (GTDB taxonomy): domain Bacteria; phylum Pseudomonadota; class Alphaproteobacteria; order Sneathiellales; family Sneathiellaceae; genus Sneathiella. Next base: position 66 of record SBHH01000050.1, read on the forward strand.
CTCTCGGTCGCGTTCTTGGTGAAGATCACCTCATCGACGCTCGCCGCATTGATATGGGCGCGGACGATCTCGCGCGCATTCTCGTATTTCTCGGTCGAGACCTGGCTCAGGTAATGAACGCCCCGGTGCACATTCGCGTAAATCTCGCGATAGGCCCTGTCCATCGCCTCGATCACCACTTGCGGTTTTTGCGCTGACGCGCCGCTGTCGAGATAGGCGAGGGGGTGGCCATGGACTTCCCGCCCGAAAATCGGGAAATCCGCGCGGATACGCTCGATATCAAAGGTCGTTAGTTCGTTCATCCCTGCACCTCGTTCAGCCAGCGTTCGGCAATATGCGAAAACCAGCTTCGAACCTGTTCGTCGCTCACTTCCTCGATCACATCGGCGAGGAAGGCATGGATCAGCATGCGGCGCGCTTCCTCGGCTGTCAGCCCTCGCGAGCGCATATAGAAAAGCGCCGTCTCGTCCAGCTCACCGGAGGAAGCGCCGTGGCTGCATTTCACATCATCGGCGAAAATCTCCAGCTCCGGCTTCACCGAAACCGACGCGGTATCGGAGAGGAGGAGAGAGCGGCTCAACTGATCGCCCGCGACTTTCTGCGCATCCGCCGCGATATGGATCTTGCCCTGAAACACCCCTTGCGCCTTGCCATCGAGCACGCCCTTATAAACCTGGCGGCTGTCATTTTCCGGCACCAGATGGCGGGTCAGGGTGGTCGTGTCGCAGTGCTGCTCTCCCCGCATCAGATAGGCGCCGTTAAGCGCGCTTGTGGCGCCCGCGCCCTCGATATGGGTGGTAAGTTCGTTGCGCGAAAGCCGGCCGCCGGTCGAGAGGGAGAAGTTTTCGTAAGCCGCCCCCTTCGCGAGTGTCACTTCCGTCTCGGCGAGATGGAAGGCGGCGAGGCTCTCGGCCTGCAGCTTGTAATGATTTAACGCCGCGCCTTCATCAAGCGTGACGTCATTTCGGGGGTTCGCGAAATAGGCATGGCCATCCGGACCGATATATTCCTCAACCAGCGTGAGGGACGCGCCCTTCCCAAGCCGGATGATATTCCGGAGATGATGAGCATCGCGCGCAACGCCATGAAGACTTACAAAGCGGAGGATAACCGGCGCGTCCAATGCGGCATTTTCGGCCAGTTCCAGCACCGCGCCATCTTCCATGAAGGCGGTGTTGAGCGCGACAAGCGCGGCCGTCCTGTCCGCGACAGGGACAACCAGATCCTCCCGTCCTGCTTCGAGCTCGTTCGCGAGGGAAGAGAGCGATATTCCGTCCGGCAGGCGGTCGAGATGGCTTTTATCCGCCGCAAACCGGCCGTTCACGAAGGTCATCACATGCGGCGCATGGAATTCGGGAAGCGGGCTTTGCTTTTTGCCTTCGACCGGTTCGATCCCGCGGGTGAGGGAATTCAGCGGCGTGAATTTCCATTCCTCCACTTTCCGGCCCGGGAAATCGAGATCGGAAAAGGCGGCAAGCGCCGTCCGGCGAAGCGCCTCAAGCGCAGGCCGCCCATGGCCCGGCATCTGCTCCTGATCCTGTTCGAAGCGGTCGAGATAGTGGCTGGCGAGGGGGGTTAGCTGGCTCATCTCAATTACGTCTTCCTTACAAATTTGCGGCGGCGGCACCGCTCTCTACGGGCGTGCCCATAACGCCGGCATAGCCCTTGTCTTCCAGTTCAAGCGCGAGGGACTTGTCGCCCGACTTCACGATCCGGCCATCGGCCAGGACATGCACAACATCCGGCACGATGTAATCGAGAAGCCGCTGATAATGGGTAATGACGAGGGCCGCGCGGTTCGGGCTCCGAAGCCGGTTAACACCATCCGCCGCGATTTTGAGCGCATCGATATCAAGGCCGGAATCGGTTTCGTCCAGCAGCATGAAATCAGGCTCCAGGAGCGACATCTGCAGAACCTCGTTCCGCTTCTTCTCACCGCCCGAAAAACCAACATTGACGGCGCGTTTCAGCATATCGTCCTTGATGCCAAGCTCTTTCGTCTTCTCGCGAATGAGTTTCAGGAATTCCATGGCGTCCACTTCCGGCTCTCCCCGGAATTTCCGCTGTGCGTTATAGGCGGTCTTCAGGAATGTCGCCGAGGGCACGCCCGGAATTTCGACCGGATACTGAAAGGCGAGGAAAATGCCTTTGCCCGCCCGTTCGTCCGGCGAAAGAGCAAGAAGGTTCTCGCCCTTATATTCAACTGTGCCCTTGGTCACCTCATATCCATCGCGTCCCGCAAGGACGTAGGAGAGGGTGCTCTTGCCTGCGCCGTTCGGGCCCATGATCGCATGGACCTCGCCCGCGGGGATCGAGAGGGTAATGCCTTTTAAGATTTCCTTGCCGCCAACTTCGGCGTGCAAGTCCTTGATTTCCAACATAACGTGACTTTCTTTCAGATTGGGCATCGCGCCCGTCTTCACTTTATCCAACGCTGCCTTCAAGGCTGATGCTGACCAGCTTCTGTGCCTCGACCGCGAATTCCATGGGGAGTTTCTGCAAAACTTCCTTGCAGAAGCCGTTGACGATGAGCGCCATGCTCTCCTCCTCGGAAAGGCCGCGCTGCTGGCAATAGAAAAGCTGCTCCTCACTCACCTTGGAGGTCGTCGCCTCATGCTCCACCGTCGCTGTGCGGCTCTGGTTCTCGATATAGGGAACCGTATGCGCGCCGCATTTATCGCCGATCAGCAGGCTGTCGCAAACCGTATGGTTGCGCGCATTTCCGGCTTTCCGACCCATGCGAACCAGCCCGCGATAGGTATTCTCGGCGCGGCCCGCCGATATCCCCTTGGAGATGATCGTGCTCGACGTGTTTTTGCCAAGATGGATCATCTTCGTGCCGGTATCGGCCTGCTGCATATTGTTGGCGATAGCGATGGAATAGAATTCGCCCATCGAATTGTCGCCCTGCAGGATGCAGGAGGGATATTTCCAGGTGATGGCCGAGCCGGTCTCGACCTGCGTCCAGGACACCTTCGCATTATCACCGCGGCAGGCCGCACGCTTGGTGACGAAGTTATAGATACCGCCGACGCCGTTTTCGTCGCCCGGATACCAGTTCTGCACGGTCGAATATTTGATCTCGGCATCCTTCATGATGACAAGCTCGACCACCGCCGCGTGAAGCTGGTTCTCATCGCGCATCGGCGCAGTGCAGCCTTCAAGATAACTCACATAGCTTTCATCATCGGCGATGATCAGGGTCCGTTCGAACTGCCCGGTCTGGGCCGCATTGATCCGGAAATAGGTCGACAGCTCCATCGGGCAGCGCACCCCTTTCGGGATGTAGCAGAAGGATCCATCCGTAAAGACGGCGGAATTCAAGGTCGCATAGAAATTATCCGTATAGGGAACGACGGAGCCCAAGTACTTCTTCACGAGATCGGGATAGTCGCGCACGGCCTCCGATATCGGGCAGAAGATCACGCCTTCCTTTTCAAGCCGTTCCTTGAACGTGGTCGCAACGGAGACACTGTCGAACACCGCATCGACGGCGACGTTATGCGCGCCTTCGACACCGGCGAGGACTTCCTGTTCCTTCAGCGGGATGCCGAGCTTCTTGTAGACTTCCAGAAGTTCCGGATCGACCTCATCGAGGCTTTTCGGCTTGTCCTTCTGCTTCGGCGCGGAATAGTAGTAGATATCCTGAAAATCGATCTTCGGATAATGCACTTTGGCCCATTCCGGCTCTTCCATCGTCAGCCAGTGACGATAGGCCTTCAACCGCCATTCGAGCAGCCATTCCGGCTCCTCCTTCTTCGCGGAAATGAAGCGCACGATATCTTCGGAAAGGCCGATGGGGGCGGTATCCGCCTCGATCTCGCTGACAAAGCCGTATTTGTATTTTTCGGAAACAGAGGCAACCTGTTCCACGGTCTCTCGGGCGATAGCCATAACTTACTCCGCTATTCCAAGGGGGGCGGGGGTTCGTCTCGCCCGCCCGTTCTGTTCAGGGGCCGTCTCGATGCACATATCGGCAAGGGTCACTTCCTCAAGCGCGGTGTTGAGCGCCCGGTTGATCTTTTCCCAGCCGCCCCGCATCGGGCAGCGTTCCTCGACCGAGCAGTCATTCCCGCTCTCATCGACACAGGAAGTGACGGCGACCGGCCCCTCCATCGCGCGGACGATCTCGGCGATCGAAATCTCGTCGGGTTCGCGCGTCAGGGTATAACCGCCATGGGCGCCCCGCTGGGAGGAGACGAAGGGACTTTTCGCAAGGATGCGCAAAATCTTCGCCGCCGTCGGCACCGGCAGCCCCGTGAAAAGCGACATATCCGGCGCCGTCATGGTCCGATCCGGCTGCCGCGCCATCTCCGACATGATGACCACGCCATAGTCGGTCATTTTGCTCAGTTTGATCATTGTCTCTTATATCGTACCAAATCGGTCTGAATTCAAGCGATTTATAACAGACGGAATTGGTCTTGTATAGAATTCTTGAACCATTCAAAAGAAAAAAATGTCGGGGCGGCGCTTGTCGCTTGACAAAGGCGGCCGCCGCCGCTTCTATAGTCGCATGGCATACAACATGAACAACATTATCGTGGCAAAACTTCGCTCCATTCCCCGAATGGCGGAAGTCTGTATGCCCTGACGCAAACGACACAAACCGCCCATCGAGGCGGTTTTTTTAATGCTTCCGTCTCTTTGGCCCCCTTCGATGGAGATGAGAAGTATGTATATGGAAAGTTCCGAAATCACTGCGCCGCCCGGCGATGAACCCTACAGTCGGCGGAACAGCGCCGTTCTCTATATGCTGGCCGGCAAGATCGGCGCGGGCAAGTCAACGCTTGCCGGGAAGCTCGCCCGCCAGCCCCGCACCATTGTCTTTTCCGAAGACCAGCTGCTCGCCGAGCTTTATCCCGGCGAAATCAAGGATCCCGGCGATTATATCCGCTCCGCCATCCGGCTGAAGTTCGCGCTGAAGGATCATATCGTCAGGCTTTTGCGGGAAGGCTTCAACGTTGTGCTCGACTTTCCGGCCAATACTCCCGACAGCCGCCGCTGGGGACGGGAGCTGTTCGAGGCCGCCAATGTGCCGCATGAGCTGCATTTCATCGATACGCCGAATGAGATTTGCAAGGCGCGCCTTCGGGCCCGCAACAAGATCGGCGAGCATCCCTTCCAGGCAAGCGACGCGGAGTTCGACCTCTTCTGCCGCTTCTTCATCGCGCCCACGCCCGGCGAAGGCTTCAACGTGATCCGCCATGCGGAGTAGGGGGCATATGTGAAATCCAAAGTGAGAAGGGCGGCTGTGACACTGTCACCGGCCGCCCCGATCCACTGACTGCGCCTCCGCCAGCAGCCATTCCCGGAACGCCCTGATCTTGGGTTTTAAGGTCCCTTCCTTCGGCGTCAGCAGATAATAGCAAAAAGTGAGCGGCGTACTGAAACCCGGATCAAACGGATGCACCAACCGACCGGCCGCCACCTCGTCCGCGACCAGAACATCCGCAATCAATGCGACGCCCTGCCCGTCGAGGGCGGCCTGAACCGCCATGCTTTCCATATTGAAATGCGGCCCGCGGGTGGGATCAATATCATGCAGCCCCGCCGCCAGCAGCCACATGCGCCAGGTCGGCTCGACCGCCGTCCAGTCGATATGAAGCAGCCGGTGATGCCGCAAATCCTCGGGCTCCCTTAAGGGATGCCCGCCTCGCAGAAGGACCGGGCTGCAAACCGGCGTATTCACCGGGCTGAACAGGAAATCTACCGCAACATCCCGATATCCACCGGAACCATAACGGATCGCCACATCCGCGTTGTCCCGCACAAGGTCAACAAGGCGATCCGTACCATCAATGCGAATTTCGATATCCGGATGCAAATTGCGAAATTTTTCAAGCCGCGGCATCAGCCACATCGCGCCGAAGGACGGGCTAACGCTTATTGTCAGCACGCCACTTTCACAATGGGCACGCATTTCCTCAACCCCTTGCGCAAGCTTGTCGAACCCTTGCGCCAAAGTCGGCAAGGCCGCCTGACCGGCCGCCGTCAGGCGCAGGGCCCGGGTCAGGCGATGGAAAAGCGGAACATCGAGCATTTCCTCCAATGCCTTGACCTGATGGCTGACAGCGCCCGGCGTGACATTCAGCTCCTCCGCCGCCTTGGTAAAGCTGAGATGCCGGGCGGCGGCCTCGAACGCACGAAGCGCATTTAGTGGCGGAAGGGAACGAGACATTTTAATACCTGAGATTTTCTATAGTATAACTCGAGATCTTCTCGTTTGTAGGACCCTCCAAGGGTACTTATTTTCCAATATAATTCAAGGATGAACTGGGAATGCGAAAAGAGAGTTGCCTTTATACAATATAATTTTTCTCACCAATCCCTTCATCCACAGCTAAGGCAGAAACCCTGAAGGAGAATATTATGTACAGCATGAATTTACGCGAAAGGCTGCCCCGAAACATGCAGCAGCGGATTGACGATGCCGTTCGCCCCAAGGCGCAAAAAAGGGGTTTCCGGATCGGAGATTTCGTCGCAATCCTCAAAAACATTCTGCGCTGGTTTGCTGATTGGCGCCGACGGCGGAACGAACTTCGCAAGCTTCAGGCATTGAGCGACCGCAACCTCAAAGATATCGGGCTAAAGAGAAATGAAGTCACGTCGTCGATTGAAAGGCTGATCGAATTTGAAACACGGCCAAAATTCAATCGACAGAGATAAGGGATCAAGGATGCCCTCACGATCCGTCATGCAGAATAGACGGAAGGTGCCGTCACAGGAATTGCGGGACGATGTCTTTCAATGCTAGAAGCCTTGGCAAGGTTTCTAGCATTCCTTACAAGTCACGATGCGTAAGGAAGAAGACAGTTTACAAAATCTACTTAGTTGACGAGCACGAGAATTTTGCACATAGAAATACCGAAAAATGCTGGACTTTGAATGAAACTATTTTGTAAATTTTTTAACAGTTTTCTTTCCTTCGAACTTTGACTGTCCCGCTTTGGTCGGGAAATTTAGAGAACAGGCCTTCAGCCATCTCTTTGATAACCTTAGGCAATATTCCACACCTGCCAGAACTTACTATGGTTCCTTGATAATATACTATCGGAGACCCTCTTTCGATGC
>SBHH01000107.1 GCA_006226265.1 Alphaproteobacteria bacterium
CAAGAAAGGGCCAACCCCGATGCGTATCCTCATCGCCATGATGAAACATGAAACCAATACCTTCTCACCCATTGTCGCGGACTGGAAGCGGTTCGAGGCCTGGAGTGGGTATATGGGCGAGGATGCGCTGAAAGCCTATGAAGGCACCGGCATGCCCTTTGGCGCCTATGTGGAACAGGCCCGGGCGCTTGGCGCGGAAATTGTGACGCCTGTCGCGGCGGAGGCCATGCCCTCCGGTCCGGTGACGCGTGAGGCCTATGAGATCATGTCGAACGCCATTCTGGATGCGGTGCGTGAAGGCGTCGACGTCGCGCTTCTTGATCTTCATGGGGCGATGGTGGCGGAGCATACGGATGACGGCGAGGGAACGCTGCTTGAAAAAATCCGAGGAATCGATCCGGACCTGCCGATTGCCGTCACACTCGATCTGCATTGCAACCTCACGGAAAAGATGGTCAGCAACTGCACGGCCCTTATCGGTTATAAAACCTATCCACATGTCGATATGTATGAAGTCGGCAGGCAGATCGGCGAGGTGGTACTCGGCAGCATGGAAAGGAAGGTTAACCCCGTCATGTCCTGGGGACATACCCAGCTTTTGAGCCAGACCCTCCGGCAGGGAACGGATGACGAGCCGATGGCAACCCTGATTCGCATGTGCAAGGAGGCCGAGAAGGAACCCGGCGTTCTCGCCGCAACGGCCTTTGGCGGCTTCGCCCTTGCCGATATTCACGATGCTGGGAATTCCGTGATCATTGTGACCGACGGCGACAAGGTGAAGGCGGACGAGGTACGCGACCGCATCCTCCAGAAGGCTTGGGAACTGAAAGAGGAATTCGTCTACAAGCATACCCCGCTCGATGAACAGGTTGCGAAGGCCAAGGAAATGACCGATGGCCCGGTGCTTTTGCTGGATCATGCCGACAATTGCGGCTCCGGTGCAACGCAGGATGTCATGACGGTGATCGAGGAAGTGCTGAAGCAGGGCCTTGAGGATGTGGCGGTTGCTGCTGTCTGGGATCCGGCGGCGGTGCAGGAAATGCAGAAGGCGGGCATCGGGAACAGGATCACGCTGAAGCTCGGTGGTAAAACCGATATGCCGACCATTGGCGAGGTGGGTGAGCCGCTCACCGTCACCGGGACCGTCAAGGCGCTTACAAACGGCGAATGGACCGTTCACGGACCGATGTATACGGGCGTCAAGGTTTTCATGGGCCCGACGGCGGTACTCGATACCGGAAATATGGAAATTGTCATTGTTTCAAATCATCATGAGCCCTGGGACATCGGGGTTTTCACCTCCGTCGGTATCCAGCCGCAACATAAGAGATACCTAATTCTGAAAAGTCGTATACACTATCGGGCGGGATTTGCTCCGATTGGCAAGGCGACCCTGACACTGGATGGCAAGGGCGTAACGACATCCGACAACAATCTTTTGCGCTATGAGAATGTTCGCCGCCCGATCTATCCGCTGGATCTGATTAACGAGGCATGAGTGATGCGTGATGATGCATACGGAAATCCGGTAACCACATCATCAGACAGGACCATCCGGGCGATTAATGCTTTCGTCGATAGCTATATCGGCTTCGGGACGGAATTTGCATCTATTTTTGAGGCGGCGGATCAGGATCCGGATAGCGTTCTGGCCGCGGCTTATGCCATGCTTCTCGGGCTGTTTCTGGAAACGCCGGACCGGCGCAAAATCGCCCGGAAATATTACAATCAGGCAAAAGCAGCGATGCCGCTCGCAACGGAGCGTGAACGGCTTTTCGCGACGGCGGTTCTCCATCTGCATGATAATGAGCTTACCCGCGCACTCAAGGCGCTCCGGAATATGGCGATGGAATATCCGGGCGATCTGTTTGCCGCCCGGCTCGGCCAGAATATGTATTTCAATATCGGCAATGATGAGGCGCTACTCTGGTTCGCGGAACAGGTCATCGACCGGCATGACGATTGCGCCTATGCCTACGGCATGCGCGCCTTCGGGCGGGAACAGATGAGCCTGCTCCATCTCGCCGAGGAAGATGGCCGCAAGGCCACGGAAATGAAGCGGAAGGAGCCATGGGCGCATCACGCTGTCGCTCATGTCATGCTGACGCAAGGACGGCATGATGAGGGGATCAGGTGGATGGCGGACCTCTCCGGTGAATGGGAGGATCGCAACAGCTTCATGTATACCCACAACTGGTGGCATCAGGCGTTGTTCTATCTGGAAACGGAAGATTTTGAGACGCCGCTTCAGCTTTACGATGAGCGGGTCTGGGGCGTTGACAAGTCCTACAGCCTGGATCAAGTCAATGCGATTTCGCTTCTCTGGCGGTTGGAACAACTCGGCGTCGATGTCGGTAACCGCTGGCAGGATTTGTCCACGCATGTTGCCGCCCGCAGTTTTGTTAATGATCAGCCTTTTTATGACATGCATTACATCTATGCGCTTGCTCGCGGGCAGCAGCGCATTGCGCTTGAACGCTTGCTCACAGGGATGGAGAAGACGGCGCGGGAAGCCCCCATTCTGATCCGTAAAAGCTGGGCCGAGGTGGCGCTACCGGCGGCACGCGGTTTCATCGCCATTGCGGCGGGGGATTACAACAAGGCGGTGAGGGAACTTGCCATCGCTCAGCCGCGCTTTCAGGAAATCGGCGGCAGCCATGCGCAGCGGGATCTGTTCGAAATTGCCTGGCTGACCAGCCTTATCGAAGCGGGAGAGACGGATCGGGTTCTGCCGCTCCTTGAAAAACGGCTGGCATTTCGTGATAATGTGCCGATGGATACCGCGCTTATGAAACGGGCGAAGGCAGGCCGCGGGTAGGCACCGGGAGGAGGCCGAGATGACGACAGAGCAGGTGACGGAGCGGGCGAACCGGCGTATTGACGCCCTTTTATCCGAATATGGCGAGAGCCATCGGAACCCGCAAAATAAATTCATTCACTGGATCGCCGTGCCGGTCATCTTCTGGACGGTTGTGGCCATTCTCTGGTCCCTCCCGGTGCCGGATTTCATGGCGGCGACGCCTTATCTGAACTGGGCGAGTATCACTCTTGTGCTCACGGTTCTTTATTATTTCTCCCTGTCCTGGACGCTGGCCCTTGGCATGGTGCTCTTTTCTGGTCTTTGCTTCTGGATTGCCGCGTTCTATGAGCAGGCGGAGGCTGGTTTTCCGCTCTGGCAGTTTGCGCTTCTTGTTTTCGTGATCGCCTGGATTTTCCAGTTTATCGGCCATAAGATCGAAGGAAGGAAGCCGTCCTTTTTCAAGGACATCCAGTTCCTGCTGATCGGCCCGGCCTGGCTGATGAGTTTTATCTATAAAAAGCTGGGATTGCCCGTTTGAGCCACTTGGCAGGGCTTAATCATCAATTGTATCGAAACGCTTTCGATCGAATATTTTAAGCACCTGAGAGAGGGTTTTCCCGCGTTTCAGGACGCGCCCGTTCTGGCTCAGGACTGAATAAGCGCCCTGCTTTGCGGCAAGGCGTGGTTCCTTGTAAATCCGGAACAATGGCCGATCAGCCGTCCTGTGGAAAATCGCGAAAATGCAGGAGGTTTTGTCCTGCCCGATGGCATAGTCGCGCCATTCCGCCTTGGCGACCATACGGCCATAAACCTGCAATATCTGACTGAGTTCGACGCGGTTGAAGAAAACGGGCGGCTGTTGAGAAGTCCCCGACCGGGCGTCGCGGGCCGATCGGGTCAAATGGTGATCGTTGAAACTTACAACCTCGCTCATTTTCTCTCCAGACAGCTTCACGGAATATTGTCCGCCAAGCCGCCCAATTCGTCAAGTATTGTGAGTGACCTTCTGTCTCTATATCCTATATTTAGGGGAAGGCGCGGAAGGTTCAACCAATTCCTGTTGCAGGAGAAGGAAAAGCAAATGGCTGATAAAGTTGTAAAAAGTGATGCTGAATGGCAAGCCAAGCTGACGCCGGAGCAGTTCAAGGTAACCCGGAAAAAGGGAACCGAGCGGGCCTTCACCGGCGAATATCATGATAACAAGCGCGACGGTGTTTACACTTGCATTTGCTGCGGGGAGCCGCTTTTCTCCTCCGATACCAAATTCGACAGCGGCACCGGCTGGCCGAGCTTCTGGCAGCCGCTTGACAAGGAGAAAGTCGGCGAGGTCGACGACCGAAGCTTTTTCATGCGCCGGACGGAAGTTGTCTGCAATAAATGCGATGCGCATCTTGGCCATGTCTTTCCGGATGGCCCCGCACCGACCGGCCTGCGCTATTGCCTGAATTCGGCGGCGCTTGATTTCAAGGACAAGGAATAAGGCTTCCATGACGAAAGAAACTCCCGCCCGGCCCATTGCGGTGGCCGCAAAGGACATCGCGCCCAGAGGAAAGGCATCCAACTATCCCGAGCCTTTTTTCAGCCGCATGAGCGGCCGGGAAAAGCGGCAGCTTGGCGATGTCTTTGGCCTCACGACGTTCGGCGTCAACCTCACCCGGCTGGTGCCGGGGGGCGAATCCGCCCTTCTCCATCGTCATAGCAAGCAACAGGAATTTATCTATATCCTGGAAGGCAATCCCACCCTCGTGACGGAAGATGCCGAGACGTTGCTGGAGCCGGGTTTTTGCGCAGGCTTCACGCCCGATGGCCCCGCCCATCAGCTGGTCAATCGATCGGATAAAGATGTTCTCTACATTGAGATCGGGGATCGGGTGTCCGGCGATGAAGGGAGCTATCCGAAGGATGACTTGCAAGCAGAACTCGGTGCCGATGGCAAATGGCTCTTCACCCACAAGGACGGCCGCCCTTACTGATTTTCCGGATTTACTCAGGGATCGCCTAAAGGCGCTCCGACATTTCACTTGAAAAATGGCAGGCCGCCGTGTGACCGTCTTCTACTTCCACGAGCGGCGGCTTTTCGCGGCGGCAAATGCCCTGCGCCATGGGGCAGCGATCCTGAAAGGCGCAACCGACGCGCTGTTCCGTCTGGCCGGTAACATTGCCTTCCAACTTGATCCGTTCGCGCTTCTTGCCGCTGCCGGGGGTGGGGACGGCATCCAGCAGAATGCGGGTGTAGGGATGCGCCGGGCGGGCGAAGAGATCTTCCGTCCGGCCCTTCTCGACGATCTCGCCAAGATACATGACCGCCACTTCATCGCAGAGATATTCGACGACGGCGAGGTCATGGCTGATGAACATATAGGTCACGCCAAATTCGTCCTGCAGGTCTTTCAGAAGGTTCAGAACCTGCGCCTGCACGGAGACATCAAGGGCGGAAACAGGCTCATCCGCGACAATCAGCTCGGGATGGGTAATGAGGGCGCGGGCGATGGCGATGCGCTGACGCTGACCACCGGAGAATTCATGCGGATATTTCGCCATGTCGCGCTTTTTAAGGCCGACGGATTCAAGGACGCGAACGACCCGTTCCTCACGCTCCGCCGCGGAGATAGGCCCAAGGGCGGCCAGCGGTTCGGCAACGATCCGCCCGACATTATGATGCGGATCGAGCGAGCCGTACGGGTCCTGAAACACCATCTGGAAATGCCGCCGCAAGGGGCGGAGTTGATCGAAATTAAGGCCGATTACTTCGTTCCCGAGAATGCGGACGGAGCCGCCATCGGTTTCCTCGAGCGCCATAACGTTACGGGCGAGTGTCGATTTTCCACAGCCGCTTTCGCCCACAATGCCGAAGCTTTTACCCCGTTCGATTGTGAAGGAAACGCCGTTCAGCGCATAGACATGACCCGGTTCCGCAAACAGGCTTTCACGCGGCAGGCGGTAGTGGCGCACGAGATCGCGCACTTCAAGAACGGGGGCGGAGGCGGCTTGCGCGGTCATGAGAATAACTCCTCCGTCTTTTTGGCGCGGGCGATATCCAGGTGATGGCAGGCAACGCGATGCCCGGTTTTAAAGGCGTGAACCGGCGGCGGCGTATTACGGCAGATATCACTTGCAAGCGGGCAGCGATCGGTAAAGGTGCAGCCAGTCGGCAGGTTGATGAGGTCGGGCACAGTGCCCGGAATGGTCACCAGCCGCTGGTTCCGCGCCCGGCCGAGCCTCGGCATGGCGGCGAACAGGCCTTGTGTATAGGGATGGGAAAGCTCCTCGAATATTCGGTCGGTTCGGCCGCTCTCGATCGAGGCACCGCCATACATGACCATTATATGGTCGGTATTTTCCGATATCACGCCAAGATCGTGGGAGATGAGGATCAGCGCCATGCCTTCCTCTTCCACCAGACTTTGGGTGAGATCGAGGATCTGGTCCTGGATCGTCACATCAAGGGCGGTTGTCGGCTCGTCCGCAATCAGGATATCGGGCGCGCAGGAAAGGGCGATGGCGATCATCACGCGCTGTCGTTGACCGCCGGAAAGCTGGTGCGGGAAATTATCAATCCGCTCCGACGGGTTGGGGAGGCCGACCCGATCGAGCAGGCGTATGGCTTCACCCCGGGCTTCAGATTTATTCATATCTTTATGAAGGCGCAGGGGCTCCATAATCTGGCGGCCGACCGTATGCACCGGGTTGAGCGAGGTCATGGGTTCCTGAAAGATCATGGCCATGCGGTTGCCACGGATGCGGCACATCTCGGCTTCGCTCTTCTGCAACAGATTTTCGCCGTTCAGCAGGATTTCCCCGGTCGGCATCGCGTTTTCCGGCAGGAGTCCCATAATGGCGAGCGCGGTCATGGATTTGCCGCAGCCGCTTTCGCCAACGATGCCAAGGGTATCGCCTCTCTCCAGTGTAAAGTCCAGATCGCGCACAGCGCGGGCCGGACCTTCGCTTGTCATAAGCGTCACATTCAGGTTTTTAACGGAAAGCAGGGACATATCAGCGTTTCCTCGACAGGCGCGGGTCCAGCACATCGCGAAGGCCGTCGCCCAGCAGATTGAGTCCGAAAACGGCGATGGCGATGGCGACGCCGGGATAGACAGCCTGCATCGGCTGGAAGAAGAGGAGGGACTGCGCCTCGTTCAGCATGCGGCCCCAACTCGGATCCGGCGGCTGGGTGCCGAGCCCGAGATAGGAAAGCGCCGCTTCCGCCAGGATGGCAATGGCGAAAAGGATCGTCGCCTGTACCACGATGATCGAGAGGATGTTGGGCAGGATATGCTCAAACGTGATGCGAAAGCGGTTTTTGCCAGCCGCCCGGGCCGCCGTCACGAACTCCCG
>SBHH01000353.1 GCA_006226265.1 Alphaproteobacteria bacterium
AAGTAACATATATTATATGTACTCAACGCTTCCATTGCAAGAGGCAGTTGAGGGGGAGAGGGCAGAACAGCAGGAAACTGCAACGACCGTGATGTGCATCACAGAAAAACGGCCGCCCCTTTTTAAGGAACGGCCGGTTTCCGTCTTTAACAAACTCCGATGGGGGATTTTGTTATTCGCGAGACATTTCCGCCTTGCCGACGCCTTCGCCATCCAGCGTCTGGTCGCCCATCAGGACGGTCACCTTGCGAAGGAAGCCGGTAAATTCGAAGGGGGCGGCGTAATCGCTGACCGGATTGCCCCGGTCCCGCCCGATATCGAGGCCGGACCAGGATATCAGCATGAAGAAACCGAGATGGCTTTCGGCATGACCCGCTTCCTCCCCGTCGATGAGGAGGGTATAGCGGCTCCGACCCATGCCCTTGCCCATTTTAGGTTTCTCTTCGCGCGTCAGCCGGTCAACTTTAAGGCCGAGCTTGCGGCGACCTGCGGGCACCTTTTTATCGGAACGGACAACCACATGCTCCCCGCCGATATTGAGGTCATGGAAGAGATGGTCGTCCTTCATGTAAAGGCTGTAGCCCGACGTCGTGTCGCCATGGGCGATCAGCACGCCTTCCGCGCCTTCTTCTGGGATATCGGCATCGGCCTCGATCACATAGTTGCGGCTTCGAAGGTCTGGCGCGACGTCGGAGGGGATATGCCCGACGCCCCGGTGGAAGACGGCCTTCCGCCGGTCGCCCTGCAGACGCTCCGCATTTTCGGCGAAGCGGGGCGCAAAACGGTCGTCGAGGGGGAGAACCTTGTGCTTTCTGGCTTCCTCCCACCAGGCGTCAACCATCTTTTGAAGCCGTTCCGGCTCCTCCGCCGCAAGGTCGCGGCATTCAGAGAAATCCTCGGCGAGATGATAAAGCTCCCATATATCGTTCTCGAACGGGGTGCCCATGGGATGGAAGGCAACGGCTTTCCATCCGTCCTGCCAGAGGCCGCGATGGCCGAACATTTCGAAATACTGCGGCGCATTGCGGGACGGGGCGGACGGATTGAACAGGCTTTCCTTGAAGCTCACCCCTTCGATTGGCTGCTGTTCGACCCCGTTTACATGGGTCGGCGGCTCGATCCCGATTATGTCGAGCAGGGTCGGGACCACATCGCTGCAATGGGCGAACTGGTGGCGAAGCTCACCCTTCGCGGGCAGGCCCTTCGGCCAGGAAATGATCAGAGGATCGCGGATGCCGCCGCCATGGGTATTCTGCTTGTAGCGTTTGAGCGGGCTGTTCGCCGCCATGGCCCAGCCATGCGGGAAGTTGGTATGGGTATCGGGCCCGCCGATATCCTCGATCCGGGCGATTTTTTCCTCGACCGGTTCAGGCCGGAGGTTGAAGGGTCCCATGGCGTTTACTAGGCCATTCCGCCCGCCTTCCTGGCTTGCCCCGTTATCGGAAAGGACAAGGATCAGGGTATTGTCCATCTGGTCGGTTTCTTCCAGGAAATCGATCAGGCGGGTGATATGCCGGTCCGTATGGTCCAGCATGCCCGCATAGGCAGATTGCAGGCGGGTATAGAGCCGACGTTCTTCATCCGAATGTTCGGCCCAGCCGCGCACCCCGTCATTCCGGGGCGGAAGCTCGGTCTCTTCCGGTACGATGCCGAATTCCTTCATGCGGGCGAGCCGTTCGCCCCGTTCCTTGTCCCAGCCGCCGTTAAAAACCTCATCATAGCTTTTGATGATGTCTTTCGGCGCCTGATGCGGCGCATGGCAGGCGCCAAAGGCGCACCAAAGCAGCCAGGGATTATCCTCGGCCCCTGCCTTGTGGTCGGCAAGATAGCGGATCGACTGATCGACCAGATCCTCGGTCAGGTGATAACCGGTCTCATAAGTGCCGGGCGGATCGACATGGCCGTTGTCGCGGACAAGCTCGGGCGCATATTGATCGGTTTCCGCATCCAAAAAGCCGTAATAGCGATCGAAGCCGCGGCTTAAGGGCCAGCCGTCGAAAGGGCCGGTTGGGCCGCTTTCGTTCAGGGACGTGACATGCCATTTGCCGATCATGTAGTTGCGATAGCCATGCGGGCGCAGCATCTCCGCAAGGGTGCCCGCCGACTTCGCGATCTTGCCGCGATAGCCCGGAAAGCCGCTGTCGAAATTCGCGAGGCAGCCGACGCCGACGGAATGATGGTTCCGCCCGGTGAGAAGCGCGGCCCGCGTCGTCGAGCACATGGCCGTCGTATGAAAGCCCGTATAGCGCACGCCCTTTTCAGCGATCCGGTCGATGGTCGGGGTCTTGATGGGAGAGCCGTAGCAGCCGAAATCGGAGAAGCCGACATCATCGAACAGAATGACGAGGATGTTCGGCGCCCCCTTGGGCGGCCGGACCGGATCCGGCCAGCTCGGTATATAGTCACCCATTGTTATTATTCCTTTTTTGGACTTGATTTCGACCGCGCGCGGCCCTCCCACCGGATGCGGATTATTTCCGCACCGTTCCGTTATCGCCGACCATGTTCTTGGTAAGCCGGGCGATGTTAAGCTGATGTATCTGACTGGTCCCCTCATAAAGACGGAACAGCCGGACGTCGCGGTAGAACCGCTCGATATTGCTGTAGTCGGCGACATAGCCGGAGCCGCCGAAAATCTGCACCGCGCGGTCGGCCACCCGGCCGCACATTTCGGTCGCGAAATATTTGCACATGGAGGCTTCGAGCGAGATATCGATGCCTTCATCGCGCTTGCGTGCCGTATCCAGAATAAGGGCTCGGGCCGCGGCAATATCCGTATGGCTGTCGGCCAGCATGGCCTGAACCAGCTGGAAATCTCCGATCGGGTTGTTGAACTGTTTGCGTTCCAGGGAATATTTCGTGGCCTCGTCCAGCATCCGCATGGCGGGGCCGGTGCTGAGGGCGGAAAGGTGGATGCGCTGCTTGTTGAGCGCTTTCATCGCCGTCTTGAAGCCGACACCTTCCTGACTGCCCAGCAGGTTTTCCGCCGGCACCCGGACATTGTCGAAATAAACCTCCGAGACCGGAGAGCCTGACTGCCCCATCATCTTGTAGGGATCGCCCGTGGAAAGGCCGGGGGTGCCGCGCTCCACCAGAAAGGCGCTGATGCCCCGGTGGGTCGGATCGTTTGCATTGGTGCGCGCGAAAACTGTGAAAAGGTCGGAAATCGGCGCGTTGGTGATAAAGGCCTTCGATCCGTTCAGGATATAATGATCGCCATCGCGGACCGCCGATGTGGTGAGCGCGGTTGCTTCCGATCCGGCCTCCCGCTCGGTGAGAGCGAAGCAGCCAACAATCTCCCCTTTCGCAAGGCGGGGGAGGAAGCGTTCCTTTTGTTCCGCCGTCCCGTCCACGACGAGGGATTCGCTGCCGATGCCCGTATTGGTGCCGACGCGGGCGCGAAAGGCGACGGAGCAATAGGACAGCTCAAACGCCATCAGGACCAGTTCCTCCGTCGTCAGGCCCATCCCGCCATATTCCTCCGGGATTGACCAGCCGAAGAAATCATTGGCCTGCATGTCATCGACCAGATCGGCCGGAACCTCGTTAAGCTCGGCTACTCGGGCTTCGTTCGGAATGGCGACCTGCTCGACCCAGTTACGGACCTTGTGACGATAGGTTTCGATGGCGTCTTTATTGCGTATCATATTTTTTTCTCGTTATTATTCGGCGCGGGCGGTGGTCAGCCCGCAAGCAGGCGGTTCATGTTGGCGAGTGCGCCGTCGGTCTCGGTGAGGAGCCGCTCCATGATCTCGGCGACCGTATGCATTTCATTGAACCAGGCGATGCTCTGCCCGGTCGCTTCATAGATCAGCGGCTCGATCTCATGCTCGTTAATCCCGGCGATGATGTCGGCGGTCAGCACCTGCTGGTACGGCATAGAAAGCGGTTTCGGTGCGCCCGGCGTGTCCCATTCCTCGGACCAAGCGGTCTTGATCAGGCGGCAGGGCTTGCCGCTGTGGCTGTAGGAGATTTTGGTATCCAGGCTGCCCGCTTTCAGAAGCTTGTTGGTGAGCGCTTCCGAGAGGGCATGCTCGCGCGAGGTGAGCCAGGCGGTGCCGAGCCAGACCCCTTGCGCCCCCAGTGCAAAGGAGGCCGCGACATGCCGCCCGTGGCCGACGCCGCCTGCTGCGAGAACCGGGATATCGCCCGCGACATCGACGATCTGCGGAATGAGCGAGAAGGTGCCGATGGGGCCAGTATGGCCGCCTGCGTCATAGCCTTGCGCAACCAGCACATCGACGCCCGCCTCAATCGCCTTTTCCGCATGGCGCGGAGATCCGATCAGCGAGAAGGTGATCTTGCCATATTCCTTTGCCTTCCGGATCATTTCAGCGGGCATGCCGACGGCGGAAGCGAAGCTGTGCGCGCCAGATTCAAGCGTGGCGGCGAGCTGCTCCTCAAAAAGCTGCTGGGAGCGGATCTGGGAGGAGAAGAAGGTCGGCTTGGTCGCCTTCGGCACCTTGTATTTGTCAGCGAGCTTGCAGATAAATTCTTTATGTTCGCGCGGGAGCGCCTTGAGGCTTGCTGCCCGGTCCGTTTCCTCGCCGACCGAGGTCGGCAGCATCAGGTCGATGCCGAAGGGATGGTCGCCGAGTTCCTCTTTCATGATGCGGGCTTCTTCGGCAATTTCTTCCGGCATACTACGCGCGGCACCGAAAACCGGATAGCCGCCCACCTTGCCGATCGCCACCATCACATCAATATTATGGGCGAGACCAAAAATCGGATTCTCTATGCCCATTTTTTTGCAGATCGGGGATGTGACGGTCATTCGGTTGTTCCCTTTATTCTTGTTTTTATGGTTGAACCTGATTTTCGAAAATATTGTAAAGCTTCAAGTTTTTAGCAACTTTCGCGAGGCGTGGTGCAAGATCGTTCTTGAACTCTTCCTTGCGGACGCGATAGGCGGGGACACCGCAGGAAAGAGTGACGTAAAGCCCGTCCTTCGTCCGGCCTATGGGCGCTGACATGGCATAGATACTATCCCGCCATTCCCCGAAGGAAATACAGAAGCCCTGTTCGCGGCAGTCCTTTACCGCCTCGGCAATGCGTAATTTGGAGCGCTCCAGCGCCCCCGGGTAGGCGGCTTCCACCTCGATATATTTCTCCGCCGTTTCTTCCTCCGACAACAGGGAAAGGAGTGCGCGGCCCGTCGCGCTGTCCGCCACGGGCACCATCATGCCGACTTCCGGCACATGCGGGAAATTGGTGATATCGCCGATCGTCTGGATATAGACGGCATCGGGGCCGTTGAAGACGGCGAGCGAGACGTTGCCTTTCGCGAAATCCGCATATTCCTGCATCAGGCCCACGGCCTGACGCCGCCAGCGCATGCTGGAAAGAAGGGGGTAGGAGAGGGCGAGCAGGCCCGACGCCAGACGAAATCCGCCGTTCGGGTCGCGCCGGAGATAGCGCATCGCGATCAGCGTCTTGCAAAGCCTGGAAACGGTCGCCTTGTTGATGCCGATCTGGGCGGCAATCTGGGCGTTGGTGAGCGTCTGGTCGCCGTTTATGAAGCAGGAGAGAATCTCCAGCCCCCGGATCAGGGTGGTCGAGAGGGAACTGTCCCCCGCAATCCGTTCTGTCAGGGGGATATGGCGTCGTTCGACACGGTCGATCAGGTTGGTTGGCTCACTACTCATATAATGCCTCTTTCCCGGCAGGCGTCGATCTCTTCGTCGCCCATGCCCAGCAGATTTTTGAAGATGGCGCCATTATCCACGCCAAGACCCTTCGCCGTCCACCGGATTTTGCCCGGATTGCGAGTAAATTTCGGAACCACGTTCTGAAGCCGGACGGTTCCGAAATCATCATCCTCAACGGAGGTAATCGCCTCGCGCGCCTGATATTGCGGATCGTTGAAAATCTGTTCCACGGA
Source organism: Alphaproteobacteria bacterium (assembly GCA_006226265.1). Taxonomy (GTDB): domain Bacteria; phylum Pseudomonadota; class Alphaproteobacteria; order Sneathiellales; family Sneathiellaceae; genus Sneathiella. The sequence continues at coordinate 5,882 of SBHH01000353.1, forward strand.
ATAGATCGGCGCAATGGTGCCCTTTGCCTCGGCAAAGGCATTTAGCACTTCATCGAGTGTATGGGAGGCGATGAAGGCGCCGAAAATACTATCGAGTTCCGCGCCATTCTGGACCCGGAGAGCGTTGTTCGAATAGCGGGGGTCATCGGCAAGTTCCGGACGGCCGACGGCGGTTGCGTTATTGCGGAAGGTGGTGTTGGTGCTGCCCGCGAGCGAGACATAGCGCTTGTCGCGGGTCAGATAGACATCGGACGGGGCGGAATACTGGTTCTTGTTACCGCTCCGTTCCCGGACGACGCCGAGCTGGTCATATTCGATGGCGAGGAAGTCGAGGAGGCGGAAGGTTGCCTCGGTCAGGGAAAGGTCGATCTCCTCCCCGCCCGCGTCAGGGTTGCTTTTGACGCGGAACAGCGCCGCCAGAATGGACATGGCACCGAAGACGCCGCCAAAGGCGTCCGAGATCGGATAGCCGGTATGAACCGGCGGCCGGTCGCCATCGCCGGTAATATGGGTGAGGCCGCCCATGGCCTCGAAAATGCGGGCGAATCCCGGCTGGTTGATATAGGGACCATATTGCCCGAACGCGGTCACGCGAAGGATGACGAGGTTCGGATTGGCTTTCCACAGGGTTTCGCGATCAAGGCCCCAGCGATCGAGCGTGCCGGGACGGAAGTTTTCAAGAAGGACATCGAACTTCGGCAGCATTTCAAGGAAGAGTTTTGCGCCTTCCTCTTTCCGAAGATCGAGGGTGCCGAACTGCTTGCCCCGGTTTGCGGCTTTCCACCAGAGGGACTTGCCTTTCTTAAAGGGGGGGAATCCGCGCATGCCATCGCCGACGCCCGGCAGTTCCATCTTGACGACATCGGCGCCGAAATCGGCCAGCAAAGTGCCGGCGAAAGGGGCGGCGATAATCGTTGCGATATCCAGAATGCGGAGGCCTGCAAGGGGGCCGAATTCACCTGTCGTTACCATCGAATATCCTAATTTTTGCTTTTGTTAATGTGGCTATTGACATGATCTGTTACTATATATAAAACAAAACAGTCAAATATAAAAATAATTAAAACAACAGGGAAAATGGATTTCAACTTTAGTAAGGAAAACGAAGAACTCGTTCTTCGTGCCGAAGCCTTTTTTGCATCCGAGATTC
>SBHH01000321.1 GCA_006226265.1 Alphaproteobacteria bacterium
TGCGGCGGGCGAGCTGCATCTGGAAGACGATCAGGCTGCCGTGGCGGAAAGCCGCCTCGACCGACGCCAGATAGAAATCCCACATGCGGCAAAACCGCTCGTCATAGATTGTGCGGGCCTTGTCGCGGTTCTCATTGAACCGCTTGCGCCAGGCTTTGAGAGTCTCTGCATAATGCACGCGCAGCACCTCGACATCGGTGATATAAAGGCCGATCTTCTCGGCCACCGTTGCCATCTGCGAGAGAGAGGGCAGATAGCTGCCCGGGAAAATCCATTTATCGATCCAGGGATTAATGGGCGAGGGACTGTTGGCCGCGCCGATAGTGTGAATGAGGGCGACCCCGTCCTTCTTCATCACTTCCTTCACTTTTGCAAAAAATTCCATGTAATGCGGCTCCCCCACATGCTCGAACATGCCGACGGAGACGACCCGGTCGAATTTTTCAGCTACATCCCGATAGTCGGTCAGGCTGTAGGTGACCTTGTTCTCCAGCCCCTTTTCCCCGGCAAGACGCTTCGCATAGGCAAGCTGGTTTTTGGAGAGCGTTACGCCAGTCACATGCGCGTCCGAATTCTCGGCAATGAAGCGCGCAAGACCGCCCCAGCCACAACCGATATCCAGCACCTTCTGGTCCGGCGAAAGATCCAGCTTAGCCGCGATATGGGTCATCTTCTGCACCTGGGCGAGATCGATATCATCCTCCGGCGTCTTGAAATAGCCGCAGGAATATTGCCGGTTCTTGTCGAGGAAAAGCTCATACAGCTCATCCGACAGATCATAGTGATGAGCGACATTGTTGAGCGAACGCCCGCGCGGATTGTAGCGGGTCGCGAGCCAGATAAGCTTCTGCACCAGATCGCCGAGCCAGGAGAAACGGTGATTCGTGCTCCAGTCCAGATTGAGAATGAGGAGTTCGAGAAATTCATAAAGATCTCCCTCCTCGATTGTCAGCCGTCCATCCATATAAAGTTCGCCCATATAAAGCTTCGGATAGACGGACATCTTGAAAAGCGCAGCCCGGTCGTGGATGCGCATGGTGACGGACTTTCCCGCCGCCTTGCCCTTGAAGACATGGCGTTTCCCTGCCGGATCGATAACGGTAAGGGTTCCTCTTGTCATCAAACGCGTGAGGATTTGCGATAGCACAAACATTTCCACCTCGTCTTTCCCGGCCAACGTTAGCGTCATTGCATGACGTTCTTGTTACCCCCGGCGTTTTGATAACGGCATATACCGAACAACGCGCGCGGCCGGTTCTTGTGTCATGTGTATGGCGGATTTTTCTTTCTGAAGAAGACCCGTCATTGCCGAAATAGAGTGCGGATATTGATTTCCGAATACTGGATTCCGGCTTTCGTCACTTGAACCAACTTCTGACGATTACAGGGTAATTCTGAAACCATGTCCCGTTGAAATCAAGTGTAAATTTCAGGATACAGCCGCCGTCCATCCGCATGGCTCACCGATCAATGGCAAGGACCATTTCCCAATTCTTGCCGGGCAGAAAATGCCTGGAAGCGGCGCAATCTGCCGAACAGCGGCAGGTTCCACCGTTCCCGAACGACAGAATTCCGGGACTTACAAACCTTTGAAATTCGGCATGTATTTTGCTTGTCCTATTTTATCGGGGCGCACAACCGGTAAGGAAAGACGCAATCATGATCGTTAATAACAACAGTCTTGCGGCCTCTTATTTTGCGAAGGCCTTCAGTGGCGGCGCACCGGGCGGAAACGGAAATACTGTCCCCGCGCCTGCATTCTCCGCTGAAAACGGAACAACAGCCCCCGGCCGCCCCGTGACAGGCGGCATGCCGCTCACGGCATGGGGAACACCTGCGCTGCTTGGCAATCTGGATATCCTCTCCGGTATCAGTTGCGAAACGCCGGACGGCAAGGGCCTTTCGATGGTCCGTTTCGATGCAACCAACGGCGCGAATATCCCCGGCTTCACCCAGAAGAGCGATCCCGCCCATCCGACCGATTTCGAACGAATGCAGGATCATGAAATGTATCGCGCCTTTATGGAGCTTGCCTCGCATCTCAACTTCACCCCGGATGCGAAGGATATCCACCTACAGGGAACCGCGGCAGTGGATATTGAAATATAGCTAGCTGCTTGCGGGCGGGGTGGGCGTTGGCGATTTTTCCTCGTTGATAAGGGCGATGACGCCGATCACATGGGTGATGGCGCCGTTTTCATCGGCAATCGGGCAATCCACCGTTTCGAAGGCGAGATAGCCTTTGCCGAAGACGTCCGCCTTGCCCGAGCAGCGCCAGCAGACACGGCTTTTAACAAGCTTCTGCAAATATTGCAGGAACAGGCGATTCTCGACCAGCGGATCGTCCGGCGTTATCTCGTGGCCGCGCATGGAAGTGCCGACGATCTGCACGACCTGTTCCCCGTTCAGGCGATACAGGAACCGGTCTTTATCAAGCACTTCAATGATATAGACACTCGGCGCGAGCTTCCAGAATCTGGCGATGTCAAAATCCTGACGGGCTGGCATGTTCGGCTGGAAGGAAAGCCACCATTTGTAAAGCTGTCGCACGGGCACCGTTTGAAATTGATCCAAGCCTGCCGCTTCCCGGCGCATGATTTTCCGGAAATTATCGGCGCGGCGCCCCGTTTCAACCGGACCGCCGTCTTCGGCCACGACCTCCGCTGCGTCCTCCGCACCGGAAACATTTTCGGTCATTGCCTGCGGCGTCCCCTCAGGCGGTACCGCTTGCTCTTGTATGGGCCGCGAAGCTTTGAGCTTCGATAAAAATCCGCGTAACATCCGTATATCGCTTTTTAATTTCCACTTCAAAATCACTGATGGCGTTTTCCACATCCGAAGAGCTGAGCCCCTCCGCAAAATCGAGGCTGACATTCACCAGAATGTCATTTGGCCCGAGATGCATGGTCAAAAGTTCATTGAGCGCAGTGATGCGCCGATCCTCACTCACAATCCGGCGAATGCCATCGGTCACTTCACTGCTGGCCGCCTCGCCGATCAGAAGCCCTTTACATTCTATGGCGAGCAGAACCGCAACACTTCCCAGTATTGCCGCAATAACGACAGAGGCCGCGCCGTCAAGCTCCGGAATGCCGAGCTTCTGCGAGAAATAAACGCCGATAAAGGCCGCGATGAGGCCGAGCATGGCGGCAGTGTCTTCAAAGAGAACGGTGAAGACAGTCGGGTCCTTGCTCCGTTTGATGGATCGCCAAAAGCCGCGCTTTCCCGTCCCGCTTCTGAATTCGCGAAAGGCGACGATCCAGGCCCAACCTTCGAACAGGAAGGAAAGGCCGAGGACGATATAGTTCCAGGTCGGATCGATAATGGGTTCGGGATTGCGGATATGCTTGATCCCTTCATAAAGGGAAATTCCGGCGCCGAGTGCGAAAATAAGGATGGCGACAACGAAGGCCCAGAAATAAAGCTCCATCCCGTAGCCGAAGGGATGCATCCGGTCGGCCGTTTTCCCGGCCCGTTTCAGGCCATGCAGCATCAGAATCTGGTTGCCCGTATCGACGAGGGAATGAACTCCCTCCGACAGCATGGCAGAGGAGCCGGTGACCGCCGCCGCAACGAATTTGGAAACCGCAATCAGCGTATTTCCGGCAAGTGCCGCATAAATGACTTTTTTGGAGCCGCTGGACAAATTGCCTCCCCGTTCATTTTTTACCAAGCTTAGGCAAGGCGGCATAAATGATCAACACTGGAAAAGACCTCAAAAGCAAATAGTTGCCGAAATTTATTTGAGAGTAGTCAAAATATTATTTGAGGATCGGCAATTGACTCATATCTAGACTCACATAAACTTCGCGGGCAATAATCGCGCCCGTGCGAAAAAAGGCCCGCCCCGGGCCGCCACAAAACATGAGGACACCGCCATGCTGGACAGAAACACCAACCCCTTGAACCTGAAAGACCCCGATCTTTTGCGGATGCAGGGCCTTGTGGCCGGCAAATGGTGCGATGCCGACAAGGGTGGCACCATCGAGGTCATGAACCCTGCGACCGGCGACGTGATCGGCACGACGCCGGATATGGGCGCCGCAGAGACCCGCCGCGCGATCGAGGCCGCGAAAGAGGCCATGCCCGCCTGGGCCAAAAAAACCGCGAAGGAGCGGGCGGCCATCCTTCGGAAATGGCACGATCTGATGCATGAGAATACCGACGATCTTGCGAAGATCATGACCGTCGAGATGGGCAAGCCGCTGGCTGAAGCGAAGGGGGAGGTGGCCTATGCGGCCTCCTTCATCGAATGGTTCGCGGAAGAGGGAAAACGCATTTACGGCGATACGATCCCCGAGCATCAGAGCGACAAGCGCATCGTCGTCATCAAGCAGCCGATTGGCGTCACCGCCGCCATCACACCCTGGAATTTCCCGATTGCCATGATCACGCGAAAGGCGGCCCCGGCGCTCGCGGCGGGCTGCCCGATGGTGATCAAACCGTCCGAACTCACGCCCTATTCGGCCTTTGCTATGGCCGTACTGGCGGAGCGGGCCGGGCTTCCTGCCGGGCTTCTCAGCATCATTACAGGCGACGCGCCCGCTATCGGCGGCGAAATGACGTCGAGCCCCATCGTTCAGAAGCTGACCTTCACCGGCTCCACCCGGACCGGCAAGCTTCTGATGGAGCAATGCGCGGGCACGGTTAAGAAAACCTCTATGGAACTTGGCGGCAATGCGCCTTTCATCGTCTTCGATGACGCCCATCTTGACGAGGCGGTCGAGGCGGCGATGGCCTGCAAGTACCGGAATGCGGGACAAACTTGCGTCTGCGCGAACCGCATCTATGTGCAGGAAGGCATCCATGACGCCTTCGTTGCGAAACTCACCGAACGGGTCAAGGCGCTTAAAGTCGGAAACGGTCTGGAAGAGGGGGTCATGCAGGGTCCGCTGATCAACGAGGCCGCCGTCAACAAGGTCGAGGCGCATATCAAGGATGCGGTGGAGAAGGGCGCGACGCTCACCCTTGGCGGTCACCGTCACAAGCTCGGCCAGACATTTTTTGAGCCCTCCATCCTCACCGGCGTCACGCAGGACATGCAAGTCGCGCGCGAGGAGACCTTCGGCCCCATGGCGCCGATCTTCAAGTTCAAGACCGAAGAAGAGGTTATCCGTCTCGCCAACGATACCGAGTTCGGTCTGGCCGCCTATCTCTGCGCCCGCGATATCGGCCGCATCTGGCGTGTCGGCGAGGGGCTTGAATATGGCATCGTCGGCATCAATACCGGCATCATCTCGACGGAAGTTGCCCCCTTCGGCGGCGTCAAGCAGTCCGGGATCGGACGCGAGGGCTCCAAATACGGTATTGAAGACTATCTGGAGATTAAATACATGTGCATTGGCGGTCTCGACAGCTAAGGAACCGTCAACACCGGGGCCGCAGCCTGTGAATGCCATGAAGGCATCCGGATAAGGATAGAATAAAGTGGAATTCGATTACGATCTGTTTGTTATCGGCGCGGGCTCCGGCGGCGTGCGCGCCTCCCGCATCTCGTCAGGCTTCGGCGCGAAAGTCGCGATTGCCGAGGAGTTTCGCGTGGGCGGCACCTGCGTTATCCGCGGTTGCGTGCCCAAGAAGCTGCTCGTCTATGCGAGCCATTTTTCCGAGGATTTCGAGGATGCTGAGGCTTATGGCTGGACGCTTCCCGAAAAGCCGACCCATAGCTGGGAGACCCTGATCCGCAACAAGGACAAGGAGATCGACCGGCTGAACGGCATCTATCACAATATCCTCGATAACAACAACGTGACGCTTTATCAGGCGCGCGCGACGCTCTTGGACGCGCATACGGTGAAGGTCGGCGAGGAGACAGTGACCGCGCGCTACATCCTGGTCGCGACCGGCGGCGCGCCCGTCATGCCGCCCATTCCGGGGATCGAGCATGCCATTTCGTCGAACGAGGCCTTTCATCTCAAGGAATTTCCGAAGCGCGTGATTGTCGTCGGTGGCGGCTATATCGCGGTCGAGTTTGCGGGCATTTTCAACGGTCTCGGCGCGGAAGTGATCCAGCTTTACCGGAGCGAGCAGATCCTCCGGGGTTTCGATGATGATATTCGAAAATTCCTGGCGGCGGAAATCCAGAAAAAAGGTATCGATCTTCGCACCTATTCGAACCCGGCGAAGATCGAGAAGACCGATGGCGGCCTTAAAGTCACGCTGGAGGATGGCGATATCCTTGAATGCGATGCGATCATGTATGCGACGGGGCGAAAGCCCAACACCGATGGCATGGGCCTTGAGAAGATTGGCGTCGAATTGAAGAAAAACGGCGCGGTCAAGGTCTCGCCGGAATCGCAGACAACGGTCGAGAATATCTATGCCGTCGGCGATGTGACCGACCGGATTGCGCTGACCCCCGTCGCCATTCACGAAGGCATGGCCTTCGCCGAGACGGTGTTTGCCAACCGCCCGCGTGCGATGGATCATGAGAATGTCCCCTCCGCCGTCTTTTCCCAGCCGCAAGTCGGCAGTGTCGGCCTGACGGAGGCAGAGGCGCGCGAGAAATACGGCGAGGTCGATATTTACAAGTCCGATTTCCGGCCCATGAAGCAGACACTGACAAACGGGACGGAGCGGGCCTTCGTCAAGCTGATCGTCGATCCTAAAAGCGACATTGTCGTCGGCGTCCATATTGTCGGCAGCGACGCGGCGGAGATTATCCAGTCCGTCGGGATCGCCCTCAAATGCAAGGCGACCAAGGCGCAGTTCGACGCGACCGTCGGCGTGCATCCCAGCCTTGCCGAGGAAATCGTCACCATGCGGGAGAAATTCAAACCCGCCTGACCCTGGCCTGACGCGCAAGGAAATTGCCGCAAAGAGCCGCTTTTTTGGCTCTTTGCCCTTAAATTAGCCAGTTATGGATTGCGAAATCGTCAAAAGGCTGTAGATAATAAGCCTTTCGGGCAGAAAGATCATTTTTTAAGGAAATAGAGAGATGTCGAAAAACTGGACCCCTGACAGCTGGCGCGACAAACCTG
>SBHH01000264.1 GCA_006226265.1 Alphaproteobacteria bacterium
AAGGATCTCGGGGTGATCAAGCCCACGCCGCAATGCGGCTAAGGCGATCCTAGCGTAAAAAAGGCCTTTAAAATGACCATGACCAATCCTGAGATAACCGATGCCCTGGCATCGGCCATGCCTCTTTCCCTCGCCGGGTTCGATCCGGCGGCGGAGGGGCGTCGAACGGGTCTTGTGATTGTCGATGAGGTCAATGGCTTCGCAACGGTCGGGGCGGGCGCGCTTGCGCCGCCCGTCCCGAACGCGCAAGTCGCTGATATGGTGTCGGAGACGGACCGGATTGCCCGCGCCTTTACGGCAGAGGGCTGGCCGATCCTTGCCTTTCTCGATACCCATATCCCCGGTAAGCCAGAGCCGCCCTATCCGTCCCATTGCGAGGCCGGAACCGGGGAGGAGGAACTGGTGCCCGAGCTCAAATGGCTGGAGCGGGATAAAAACACCACGCTTGTCAAAAAGGACTGTATCAACGGTTTTGTCGGTGCCATTCGCGAAGATGGCTCCAACGCCGTCGTTGACTGGGTGAAGGCCAGAAACATCACCGATCTTCTGGTGGTCGGAATTTGCACGGATATCTGCGTGATGGATTTCGTGCTGACATCTTTGAGCGCCCGCAATCATGACCTGATGCCGGGTCTCGTTGATATCCATGTCTATGATAAGGGCTGCTCGACTTACGATCTGCCCCGGAGCGTGGCGGAGGAGGCGGGCCTTGGCGCAACTGCCGCCCATCCGCAAAATATCACCCATTACATGGGCCTCTATTTTATGGCAAGCCGGGGCGCGCAGCTTGTCAATGCGGTGACCCTTCCGGCATAATGCCGTGAACCGGCTTCGATGAGGGGCGGAAAACAAGCATTTGACGAGGGGAGGCGCGCATGATGATTACGGCCAATGGAATTGGGATGGATACCCGGCTTGAGGGGCCCGAAGGCGCGCCTGTCGTCACGTTAAGTCATTCGCTCTGCTGCGATCTGACTGCCTGGGATGAGCTCGCGGCGGCGCTTAAATCCGACTTTCGCGTCCTCCGCTATACCTTGCGGGGGCATGGGAAAAGCAGCGCGACCAAGGGACCCTATGATTTCAAGCTCCTCGCAGATGACATGGCGGCGGTGCAGGATCACTACGGCGTCACGACCAGCCATGTCGTTGGCCTTTCCATCGGCGGGATGATCGCGCAGGAATTTGCGCTTGGCTATCCCGAACGGGTGCTGAGTCTCGTTATTTCTTCATCTCTGGCGGCCCTTCCGGACGGCGCCGCGCCGCTTTGGCCGGAACGCATCAAGGCGGCGGAGGAAAAGGGCATTGAAGTGCATGTAGACAGCAATATGGATCGCTGGTTCCTGAAAGAAACTTTGGAGGCGAACCCCGATCTCGACGCGCGGGTCCGGAAAATGATCCTGGAAACCTCCGTCGATGGTTATGTCGGCTGCAGTCAGGCGATTGCGGGTATCGACCTTCTGGACCGGATCAGCGATATCACCGCCCGCACCCTCGTCATCGTTGGACGGGAGGATATGGGCACGCCGGTGAGCGCTTCCGAGCAGATCCATCAGAAGATCAGTGGCTCAAGCCTCGTCATCGTCGATGGCGCGGCGCATCAGCTCGCCATGGAAAAGCCGGACGAGTTCAACGCCCACGCCATCGCCCATCTTTCCGCGCGCTAGGAAGTCAGTTCTTGGCGTTCAGAACTGCCGCATGATGGGCGATATGATCCGCCATGAAGGTCTGGATGAAATAATAGCTGTGATCATAGCCATCGTGAAATCGAAGGGTGAGGTCCTGACCGGCCTTGCGGCAGGCGGCATCGAAAAGCTCCGGCTTTAACTGCTCCGCCAGAAACTGGTCAGCCATGCCTTGATCGATCAAAATGGGCGATGTTTTCGCGCCGTCCTTCACCAGTTCCGTTGCATCATAGCGCCGCCATTTGTTCCGGTCTTCTCCGAGGTAACCTGAAAAAGCCTTTTCGCCCCAGGGGCATTGCATGGGCGCGGCAATCGGCGCGAAGGCGGAAACGGAGACATAAACCTCCGGGTTTTTAAGGGCGAGAGTGAGGGCGCCGTGGCCGCCCATCGAATGGCCGAAAATTCCGGTCCTTGAAGGATCGCTGTTAAACTCTGTGTCAATCAGCTCTTTCAGTTCCTTCGTCACATAGCTTTCCATGCGATAGCTTTTGACCCAGGGCTCCTCTGTGGCATTTAAATAAAAGCCTGCGCCCGTGCCGAAATCCCAGTCATCCTCTTCACCCGCGATATTAAGGCCGCGCGGGCTCGTGTCCGGCATGACCAGGATGATTCCGGCCTCTGCCGCATATCTCTGTGCGCCTGCCTTGATGGTCGCCGTTTCCTCCGTGCAGGTAAGACCGGCAAGATAGTAAAGGACCGGAAGAGGGCGAGATATGGCCTCCGCAGGCTGAAAAACCGCGAGGCGCATCAGGGTGCCCGTCTCCCGCGAGGTATGCTCATAAAAGCCCTGCGTCCCGCCAAAGCAGGCCTGTTCGGAAATGATTTTCATAATTCCCTCAGAAGGTGACGACGCTTCGGATCGATTTGCCTTCATGCATCAGGTCGAAGCCTTCATTGATCTTTTCGATCGGCATGACATGGGTGATCAGATCGTCGATATTGATTTTGCCCTCCATATACCAATCAACGATTTTGGGCACATCCGTGCGGCCTTTCGCGCCACCGAACGCCGTGCCTTTCCAGACGCGTCCGGTCACCAGCTGGAACGGACGGGTAGCAATTTCCTGACCGGCGCCCGCAACACCGATGATGATGCTTTGGCCCCAACCCTTGTGACAGCATTCCAGCGCCTGTCGCATCACATTCACATTGCCGATGCATTCGAAGGAAAAATCGGCCCCGCCCTTGGTGAGATCGACAAGATAAGGTACCAGATCGCCCTCGACCTCTGCCGGATTGACGAAATGCGTCATCCCGAATTTCTCACCAAGCGCCTTCCGCGCCGGATTGAGATCAACACCGACGATCATATCGGCCCCGGCAAGCCGTGCGCCCTGAATGACATTAAGGCCGATCCCGCCAAGGCCGAACACAACGACGTTATCGCCGGGTTTTACCTTGGCCGTGTTGATGACGGCGCCAATGCCCGTCGTAACGCCGCAGCCGATGTAGCAGACCTTGTCGAAAGGGGCATCTTCGCGGATCTTGGCAAGGGCGATTTCCGGCACCACCGTGTAATTCGCGAAAGTCGAGCAGCCCATGTAATGGAAGACCTTTTCGCCGTTGATCTTGAAGCGGCTGGTCCCGTCCGGCATCAGTCCCTGGCCCTGTGTGACCCGAATCGCCTGACAGAGATTGGTCTTGCCACTCGTACAATAGTCGCATTCGCGGCATTCAGGCGTATAGAGCGGAATGACATGGTCGCCCTTTTTCAGGCTTTTGACGCCGGGGCCAACCTCGATCACCACGCCCGCACCTTCATGACCGAGAATGGCCGGGAAAATACCCTCCGGATCCTCGCCTGACAGGGTGAAGGCATCAGTATGGCAAAGACCGCTTGCCTTGACCTCAACCAGAACCTCACCCTCGCGGGGGCCGTCAAGGCTGACCGTTTCGATTGTGAGAGGCGCACCGGCCTTAAGGGCAACCGCGGCTTTGACTTCCATATCTTCACTCCTGTTCATTCCATTCTTGTCCGGAAGTTTTGCAGATTTAAGACTGTCGGGGCAAGGCTTTTCCAGATAAACTCCCGAGGTTTTCCAACGAACGGGAGGAGTTATGAAAATCGGCGGCACCGCATACCGGAGCATCTGGCGCGAAGGGGAAGATAAATCGGTCAAAATCATCGATCAGACACGATTGCCCCATGAGTTCCGTATTGTGGAGCTTGCGACACTTGACGATGCGGCCCATGCTATTTCCACTATGCGGGTGCGGGGCGCTCCGCTGATCGGTGCAACGGCGGCATATGGCTTCTGCCTTGGTCTTCTCGAAAAAACCGATGATCATGCCATTCATGAGATGAGCCGGAAGCTGATAGCGACGCGGCCAACTGCGGTCAATCTTCGCTGGGCGGTGCGCGAGATGCAGGACCTGCTCTGGCCAATGCCCGAGGAGGTGCGCTTGGAGGCGGCCTGGCAGAAGGCCGCGCTGATTGCGGATGAGGATGTCGCGATCAACAGCGTGATCGGCGATCACGGCGTGCCGCTGATACGGGCTGCCTTTGAGAAAAAAGGCGGGAAAGGGCCTGTCAATATTCTAACCCATTGCAACGCAGGCTGGCTCGCCACGGTGGACTGGGGAACCGCCCTTTCGCCAATATACAAGGCACATGATGCCGGCATTCCCGTGCATGTCTGGGTCGACGAGACAAGGCCCCGTAATCAGGGTGCTCATCTGACGGCCTGGGAACTCGGCAAGCATGGCGTGCCCCACACGCTCATTGTCGATAATGCGGGCGGTCACCTGATGCAGGAAGGACTGGTCGATCTCTGTATCACGGGGACCGACCGGACAACGGCGTCGGGTGATGTCTGCAACAAGATTGGCACCTATCTCAAGGCGCTCGCCGCGAAAGACAATGGCATCCCCTTTTATGTCGCGCTGCCGGGGCCGACCATCGACTGGGAAATGGATCAGGGTGTGGGCAGTATTCCCATCGAAAGGCGCGATTCCCACGAGGTGGACTATGTGCGGGGGCTTGATGCGGCGGGCAATGTTGGCGAAGTCAGAATTTCTCCGGAATTCACGTCATCCGCCAACTATGCATTCGATGTCACGCCGGCGCGGCTTGTCACGGGCCTCATCACGGAGCGCGGCGTCGCCCCCGCCACGAAGGAGGGGTTGAAAGCGCTTTATAGCTCCTCCGTTCCGGTTTTTTCGTAAAGCCTCACCTGGTCATCCATATCCTCCTCGATAAAGGCGTGAACCATTTCGTCGAGGCTTTCGTCCTTCGGAAAGCCCAGCAACTCTGCCCGGCGGGAGCGGGTTTCCTTCGGCCAGCCATCGACAATTTTCTGGATGCCCTCATCGGGCTGCCAACGAATGCGGCCAATGTCTCGATTGCCCTTATGCCGCTCCACCGCCTTCGCCATGTCGGCGGCCGTGACAGATAGTCCCGTTAGCAGGATAGAGCGCCGCTCGGTGAAGGAGGCCACAGGCAGATTATGGGCATGGATCAGCGCGTCAATCACTTTGGAGGGCGACATGCAGGTCATGGGCGTTTCCGGTTGAACCGGACAGATGGCATCCTGACCGCAGAGCGGTTCGCGAATGATCGAGCTTGCCCAGGTCGAGGCGGCCTTGTTGGGAAGACCCGTCCGGATCGAAATGGTCGGCAAACGCAAGGCGCGGCCATCGATGAAGCCTTTTCGGCTGTAATCCTGCACCAGCAGCTCCCCGATCACCTTGGAGGCACCGTAGGAGGTTTGCGGCAATTGCGCCGTCTCGTCCGTCACAATATCGGGAAGAACGCCGCCATAAGTCGCGATGGAGCTTGTAAAAACGACCTTGGGCGCATGGGAAAGGGCGCGCGCCGCCTCCAGCACATGACGCGTACCGTCGAGGTTGATGCGATAGCCGAGATTGAAATCCTCCTCCGCATGGGCGCTCACAACGGCGGCAAGGTGGAAGATGCTGTCGGTATCTTCGTCGATGAGACGGGTAACCTGTTGCTTGTCCGAAATATCGCCAAACACATACTGCACCCTGTGATCCTGAAAATCCCGGCCCGGCACCACATCGAAGAGAACGATCTGGTCAATTCTTTCTTCCTGTCCCCTCGAATTAACCGCGGTCTTATGATTTAACAGGCATTTTGTGAGTCGTTGACCCAGAAAGCCAGCGCCGCCCGTAATGATGATTTTCATTTCCCCTCCCGCCGCAGACGGATCCGCCATTCGAAGCAATCATCCCCATAATCCTGACGCTGCATCACTTCCAGAACGAGAAAACGGTTATGCACCGCAAGCGCTCCATGCCAAAGCTGGTTCCAGGTCTCGAAGACGGAGGCCGGTTGTGGTCCGGTGCCTCGCATCAGGCGCCAGCCTTTTTGCCGCACGTGGACGGCGTTGCCTTTTTCCTCAACCTCTACCTCATCATCGTGGCCGTTAATAAGGGCCGCAAGGAAGGCCCCAAAATCGGCGGCGCTATCGCCCGTGATGCCAAGAAGTTGAGCGGTATCGCGATATAGCTGCTTGCCAATCAGCTGGGCCGTCATGCCGCCCAAAAATGCCGCCTCCATCGGGCCAAAGAGTTTCGCCATTTCGATCAGGGAATTCTTGACATATTCCATGGCATAATTCCGGTTTGCCTTTTGCAGGCGCTCCTCCGGCCAGTTGCTGTCTGAAAGGGTCGGGGCCTTTGCGGGATCAAACAGCGGACAGATTTCACCCGGCGAGAACTGCAACCGTTCCTCTGGCGCGAGGTCATGATCATGTACCTTGAAATACCCTGCCATGCCATATTGCCCGTCCATATCCTGCGAGGTGCAGACAAAGCCAAGACGCGGGTTCTTGAGAGAGACGCCGTTCTGCCCGTACCAGCCTTTCAGGAAACCATGGCTGACCTCGATCGGCATCCCGCAAAGCGCCGTTCCTTCATACATCCAGCGCGGATGGCAGAAATGCACCCAGGCCTTCTCGTCGCTCTCATATATATATTCGACCGGAACGCCGCCAACGCCGTTCGAGAGGTAATGATACTGCGCGCAGGCCACCGCATCGGGAAGGCCGGTGAGGCCCAGCTTTTCGAAGCTTGATAGGAATTTGTCATGATGCTGTTTGCGGAATACCCGAAAGCAGAGGTCGCCCGCCGCAAACCGGTCTTTCCGCGTCGTGATGGTCAGGAACAGTCCGGTGAAGAAGGAATGATAAATCTCCGCCACGGCGGCATATTTCTGCGGTTTGCTGATCGTTTCACTCATTGGAATCTCCCCCGGACCCGACTGTTATTCTTATGGTTATGAGGTTTCACTGAATTATACAGGCAGACGGTCATT
>SBHH01000092.1 GCA_006226265.1 Alphaproteobacteria bacterium
GTTTCCTCGATAAAGCCCATGCCGCCATGGACCTGCACGGCGACGGAGGCCATCTCGACGCCAAGATCGGTGCACCAGCCCTTGGAAAGCGGCGTCAGCAGTTCGGCAAGGCCCATGCTTTCTTCGCGCACCGCTGCGTCCGGATGGTGATGCGCCTTATCAAGGCTTTCGCCATTCAGATAAATCAGGCAGCGCATGGCCTCGATATTCGCGCGCATGGTCATCAGCATGCGGCGCACATCCGCATGATTGACGATCGCCGTCATCTCACCTTTCGACATGCCGGGCGCCTGCCCCTGCTTGCGGTCGCGCGCATATTCAACGGCCTGCTGATAGGCCCTTTCGGCAACCGCAAGGCCCTGCACCCCGACATTGAGCCGCGCGCTATTCATCATGGTGAACATGCAGGCCATGCCCTTGTTCTCACCGCCGATAAGATAGCCCACGCAGTCCCCCTCGTCGCCATAGGACATGACGGCGGTCGGGCTTGCATGGATGCCGATCTTTTCTTCCAGAGAGACACAACGCAGGTCATTCCGCTTGCCAAGGCTGCCATCGTCATTGACGAGATATTTCGGTACGATGAAAAGGGAAATGCCGCGCGTGCCGGCGGGCGCGCCGGGGGTGCGGGCCAGCACCAGATGGATGATATTTTCCGCCATCTCATGTTCGCCGTAGGTGATGAAAATCTTCTGGCCCGAAATGCGCCAGCTGCCATCCTCGGCGGGTTCCGCCTTGGTCCGGAGCGCCCCGACGTCGGAGCCTGCCTGGCTTTCCGTCAGGTTCATGGTCGCCGACCATTCCCCGCTCACCAGCTTTTCAAGATATTTCGTCTGCTGTTCTTCCGTGCCATGGGCGAGAAGGCTTTCGATCGCCCCCTGGGTCAGGAGCGGGCAGAGCGAAAAGGCAAGATTGGCCGCGTTCCACATCTCGACCGTCGCAAGGGTCACGGCCTGCGGCAAGCCGCCACCGCCGAATTTCTCGGGCGCGGAAACGCCGTTCCAGCCGCCTTCGACAAACTGCTGATAGGCATCCTTCCAGCCATCCGGCGTGGTGACGACCGCATCCTTCACATGGGAGCCTTGAAGATCGCCCGACTTATTGATCGGCGAGAGGACATTGCGCGCGAACTTGCCCGCCTCCTCCAGCACCGCATCGACGACATCCGGTTCCGCATGGGCAAAATCCTCAAGACCGGCGAGCCCTTTCAGATCGACGATATTGTTTAGAACGAAGCGCATATCTTTCAGCGGCGCGGAATAGTCACCCATGGAACCCTCTTTTCATCTGGTTATGCAGGCCTTTTAAATGTTATGGCATATCCCGCACAGAGAAAAAAGAGCCTCGCGCGCCAAATCCCCCTTTCGAAGGCGGCGGGGCATCCGTTACACTCGATGGAACAGTTTCAACGGCGGTTTTTTGATGAAAATATTCATGCCACAGAACGGCGGGCTCGATGAGGCGGCGGCGGAAATTCGAGCCGGAAACCTCGTCGCCTTTGCGACCGAAACCGTCTATGGCCTCGGCGGCAATGCGCTCGACGATACGGCGGTCGCCAAAATCTACGAGGCGAAGGGCCGGCCGAGCTTCAACCCGCTGATCGTGCATGTGCCGGACATTGCGACGGCAAGAAAATATGTCACCTTCAACGAGACGGCGGAAACTCTCGCCGCGACCTTCTGGCCGGGCGCCCTCACCCTCGTCCTGCCGCGCACCGAAGACTGCCCGGTCTCGAAACTTGCAAGCGCCGGGATGGAGAGCCTTGCCATCCGCGTGCCAGGCCATCGGCTGGCGCTTGAGTTTTTGAAGGCCTGCGACCGCCCCCTCGCCGCGCCGAGCGCGAACCCCTCTGGCCGGATCAGCCCAACCTCCTCCCAGCATGTGATCGAGGGACTGGAGGGGCGCATCGCGGGCGTGCTGGAGGGCGGAAGCTGCGCCATCGGCGTCGAGAGCGCCGTTGTCGGTTTCAGCGAGACGGGCCAGCCTGTCCTCCTCCGGCCCGGCGGCATCACGCGGGAGGCGCTGGAGGCAGCTGCAGGCCCCCTTCTCGATCACAAGGCGGATGGCACCAGCCCGAGCCCGGGCATGCAGTTGAGCCACTACGCACCAGAAGCGCCGGTCCGTCTCAATGCAACCGAAAAGCGCGACGGGGAGGCCTTTCTCGGCTTCGGCCTTGCGCAGGAACCGATTGCCGATATCAATTTGAGCCGGACTGGGGATCTCACCGAAGCGGCAGCGAAGCTTTTCTCCGCGCTTCACCTGTTCGATGAAATGAAGGTGACGCGCATCGCCGTCGGCCCTGTCCCGGAAGTGGGGCTTGGCCGCGCGATCAACGACCGGCTCCGGCGTGCGGCGGCCCCCCGGGACAGCAACGACTAGAGATATAAAGGGAGACGACAATGAGCCTGTTCGAGAAGCTCGAAAATATCGTCGGCGCAAAACATGTTATCCGCGAGGAAGCGGACCTACAGGGCTTCGTCAAGGAATGGCGCGACAAGTTCGAAGGACGCGCCCTTGCCGTGGTGCAGCCGAAGACAACCGAGGAAGTCGCCGCCATCGTCAAGCTCTGCGCGGAGACGAAAACCCCGCTGATCCCGCAAGGCGGCAACACCAGCCTCGTCGGCGGCTCCATCCCCTTCATGGGCGGGGATGAGCTGGTCCTCTCCACCTCCCGCATGAACCGGGTGCGGGAGATCGACCGGCTGAACGGCACCATGACCGTCGATGCGGGCTGCATCCTCCAGAATCTACAGGAAGCGGCGGAGGAAGCGGGCTTCATGTTCCCGCTTCGCATCGGATCGGAAGGCAGCTGCCAGATCGGCGGTAATATCTCGACCAACGCAGGCGGGGTACAGGTGCTGCATTACGGTAATACGCGCGAACAGGTTCTGGGCCTTGAAGTGGTGTTGCCGGACGGGCGTATCTGGGACGGGCTGACCGGCCTTCGAAAGGACAATACGGGCTATGACCTGAAGCAGCTTTTCATCGGCGCGGAGGGCACCCTCGGCATCGTCACCGGCGCGGTCATCAAGGTCTATCCCCGCCCCGCCTATCAGCAGGTGGCGCTCGCCGCCGTGCCGTCTGTCGAGGCGGCGGTGGAGTTTCTGGGCCTTGCAAGACGGATGAGCGGCGATCAGGTCACCGCGATCGAACTGATCCCCCGCATCTGCGTCGATATGGTGGTCCGCCATGTGCCGGACTTCACCGATCCGACGCCCGCTCATTACGACTGGCATGTGCTGGTGGAGCTTTCCTCAAGCGCGACGCCGGACTTGAAGGATCTGATGGAACGCATCCTCGCCGAAGGGTTCGAGGAAGGCATCGTACTGGATGCCGTCGTGCCCGCGAGTGAGGCGCAGCAGAAGCATCTCTGGCGCTTGCGCGAGGAAATCTCCGCCGCGCAGAAGCCCGAAGGCGGCAGCATCAAGCATGATATCTCCGTTCCCGTTTCCCGCTTCGCCGATTTCATCCGCGAGGCGGATATCGCGGTCAAGAAGATCGTGCCGAATTTCCGCTCCGTCGCCTTCGGCCATATCGGCGATGGCAATGTCCATTACAATCCACTGCAGCCGGTCGATATGGACCGGGAGGAATATCTCTCCCATTGGGCGGAGGTGAGCCATGCGGTGCATGATATCGCGGTCGGTATGCGGGGCAGCATCAGTGCAGAGCATGGCATCGGCCGATTGAAGACGGAAGATTTGAAGCGCTACAAGCCGCCGGTCGAGATTGAACTCATGCGAAGGATCAAGCAGGCGCTCGATCCCGAGGGGATCATGAACCCGCACAAGCTGCTGGATGACTGATTTTTAAGGCCGGAGGGATGATCCGGCAGCCTCCGGCACCGGCGTTTTTTCAATCATCGGCATGATGGCCTCCGCCCCGACGGGACGGGAGAAGACATAGCCCTGCACGAGATGACAGCCGGCCTCGCGGAGGAAATCCACCTGCTCCGGCGTTTCCACCCCTTCAGCCAGGACTTTAAGGCCGAGGTTGCGGCCCAAGGTGATGACGGTGCGGGCAATCGCCGCATCATCCGCGTCGCTCGTCATGCCATCGATAAAGGCCTTGTCGATCTTGAGACCGGAGACGGGCATCTGCCGGAGATGACTGAGCGAAGAATAGCCTGTCCCGAAATCGTCGATGGAGAAGGCAACACCAAGTTCGCCGAGTTTCAGGAAATTCTTGAGTGTAAGATCCGGGTCCTCCATGATCACGCTCTCCGTCACCTCGATCTCCAACAGCCGGGCCGGGCAACCTGTTTCCTCCAGGATGCCGCCGACCATCTCGATCAGATCATCATTCTGGAAAACGGAGAGGGAAAGATTGACCGCGACGCGGAAATCATCTGCGCCTGCATCAAGCCATTTGCGGCGCTGACGGCAGGCTTCCTTCAGGACCCATTCGCTGATCGGCAGGATAAGGCCGGACGTTTCCGCGATGGGAATAAATTCATCCGGCGGAATGTAACTGCCATCGTCGCGCTGCCAACGGATCAGTGCCTCGACCCCCGCGATCCTGCCGGTTTCGAGATCGAACTGCGGCTGATATTCGAGCGAAAGATCCTCCCGCCCGATACCTTGACGGAGTGCGTTATTCATCTCAACCCGTGCATTAATATCATCTGCGATCATACTGTTATAAAAACAGAAATAGGCGCCGCCACGTCGTTTCAACGTGGCAAGCGCAATATTGGTGTTACGCCAGAGCCCGGCCGCGCTGCCCGCATCCTCCGGATAGATCGCAAGACCGATCCGGGGCACGATATGAGGCAGGTTCTCCCGCTCTGTCGTTCCATGTTCAAACAGCTGATGGATCATTTTCGGAATTTGCCGAAGCTCGCGCTGCGCTCCGTACGGCAGGCAAAGGCCGAAGCCATTACCCGAAGTACGGGCAAGGGATATGGCATCCGGAAAAAGCCCGGCAAGCCGTTCCGAAACAAAACGGAGCAACTTGTCCCCTGCCTCATGGCCGAGCACGATATTAAGCTCCGGCAGATGGTCGAGGACTATCTGAAGGACGGCGAACCGCACGGTTTCCGAACCGGACGGCCGGTCGATTTTCGCCTGTACATCGCTTCGAAACTTGGCGCGGTTGTCGAGGCCCGTCAGGCTGTCATTGAAGGCCAGGCGCTTGATTTCCTCAAACATGTCGGCATTTTCAAGTCCGAGCGTGATATTGGCGCAAACAAGATCTATCTGCCGCCGCTCCAGCTGTGTCAGAACGGGCCGGTGATGCATAAGGACGGCCCCCTTGAATTCTCCTTCGCGGCGGAAGGAAAGGATGCTCATTCCGTCGGTAAAAATATTCTCGCCCTTCCCCCTCGCTTCCAGTACCTCCTCGCAAAGGCCAGCTGGCACATTGCTTTTGAGGCTGAGACCCGTTGCCTTTCGGTAACAGCCCTTGCCCGCAGCGATGACGAGTTCGCCGGATTTTTCGTCCGGCAAACAAAACAGGCAGTCCACCGCCTGGGGGCAGATCACCTGAAGCTGGTTCAGGATAATCAGGCAGAATTCCTCGACCGAGCGGACACCATAAAGCTTCTTCGTGACATCGAGAATGGTCTGCAGCGACTGACGGCTGTCATCCTCTGTAACCAGCCGCTCATAGCCGTGCAAAGCAATGGCCGTCTCCGTCAGAAAGGAGGTCCCGCTTGCTGGCGGCAATTCGGAATAGCCGCTGATATCAAGGCTTTTAAGAAGAGTCAGATTTTCGGACAGATCATCCGTCTCGCCATAGAGCAGGATGCGCATATAGCCGTTCCCGAGCGTTTCACGCACGCGCCGGACAAGATCGAGCGCGCCGTCCGCACGCGGTCCCGTCATATCGACAGCAAGAAGCGCAATATCCGGATAAATCATCAGGAGATCGGCTGCTGCGTCCATATCCTCCGTCCGGAGAAACAAAACCGGCTCATCATCCAACGTGAAATTTTCAAGGAGAGAAACCGCTTCGCCCCGGACAAAGGCGTCGAAACCGACCAGCAGCACTTTGTGTTTTGGCAAAACATTCGCCGCCGCCGTTCGCCCTGACGCATCAGGCGTTAGGTGCTGAATATTACCGGGCGCAATCATTATACATGATCATTTATGACCTCCCCCATGCCTCATATTGAAACATATCAGTTTATTTCGCAAATAAATTTAACGGGTTACGAACTGGAGAAGATTATCACTATACATTATACAGCTAAAAATAGTACAGCCGATCCGGATATCAAGACAGGCGCCTTAATATATAACGCAACAAAATTACGGCCTATTTCGTGATAATCTCCGGCCCCATAAACTCTGTCGGCAGAAAAGTCGAAAGCGGCGGGATATAAGTCACCATGATCAGGAAGATAAACAGAATGGCAAGCCAGGGCAACGCCGCCCTGACCACATTCATTAACGGCATTCCTGCAACGCCCGAGGTCACAAAAAGATTGAGCCCGACCGGTGGCGTGATCATGCCAATCTCCATATTCACAACCATGATGATCCCGAGATGGATCGGATCGATGCCGAGCTTGATGGCAATCGGAAAGACGAGCGGCGCGACGATAACGATCAGACCCGACGGCTCCATGAACTGGCCGCCGATCAGCAGAATGACATTGACGACGATCAGAAAAACCCACCAGTTGAACCCCGCATCCAGCATCGCGCCCGCAATCTGTTGCGGGATCTGCTCGTCCGTCAGAACATGCTTCAGGATGAGCGCATTGGCGATGATGAACATCAGGGTGATGGTAAGTTTGCCCGCCTCAAACAGGGTATCGCGGGTATCTGGATGGAAGAAGACGGTAATGAGTGCCTGCGGCTTGCGCCAGAGCGGAATGGCCCGCCCTCCGTTTTCACATTTCAGGGGCCCCATGTCGCGATAGACGAAGTTCGCAATCAGGAAGGCATAGACGGAGGCAACGGCCGCCGCCTCCGTCGGGGTGAAGACCCCGCCATAGAT
>SBHH01000284.1 GCA_006226265.1 Alphaproteobacteria bacterium
CAAAAATTTTAATGATAAAACAGCCGGAACAAGAAAAGGGGAATGGCAGATGGTGACAGTGACGAAAATAGACGCCCCCTGCGGTGCCGTAATCGGCGATGTGGATCTTTCCGCTCCGCTGGGCGGAGAGGATCTCAAAACGATCCGCAGGGCCTGGATGGCGCATCATGTTCTGGTCTTCAGGAACCAAAAGCTCGAAAACGAGGATCTGGTCCGCTTTGCCGAATATATGGGCCCCATCGGCGACGATCCTTTCATCCGGCCGATCGACGGGCACGAGAAAATCGCGGCGATCCACCGGCGCGCGGATGAAACGGGACGGATTTTTGCCGACAACTGGCATTCGGACTGGAGCTTCATGCCGGTGCCGCCCGCCGGCACCCTGCTGTATGGCATCGTCATTCCGCCGGAGGGCGGGGATACCTTTTTCTCCAACCAGCATCTTGCCCTTGAAAAAATGCCGGCGGAGATGCGAGCGCGGTTCGAGGATCGGGTCGCAGTCCACTCCGCCAAAAAGGCCTATTCCCGGGACGGCGTTTATTCGAAGGCCCATTTCGGCGGCGCCATGCGCATCGCCGTTTCGGACGAGGCCAACAAGATCGAGCGGCACAATATTATCCGCGCGCATCCGGAAAGCGGTAAGGCGGGCATTTTCGGCGGCTCCTATGTGGTCGATCTGGAGGGGCTGGATCCGGCCGAGGCGGACGCGATGATTGAGGAGCTGACCGCCTGGCAGGATCGTGAAGAGTTTGTCTACCGCCATAAATGGGAACCCGGCATGCTTGTGATATGGGATAACCGGTCGGTCCTGCACCGGGCAAGTGGCGGCTATGAGGGGCATGAGCGGCGGCTGCATCGCCTGACCATCGCGGACAATCCGGCCTATTACTGACGGCGGCGCGGAACGGCGATTGATTTTTCCGGGCGGCAGGTATTATATTACCGCAGCGGGCCGTCCGGCCGCCGTTCCAGCAAAAGCTCTTTCTCATGCGCCAGCCGAAAATTCTGACAACCCTTAAAACCTATAGCTGGCCGCTTTTTGCCGCCGACGTTATTGCCGGGGCGACGGTGGCCATGGTCGCCCTGCCGCTCAGCCTCGCTATTGCGATTGCCTCTGGCGCGGACCCCGCCAAGGGGATCGTGACGGCCATCGTCGCGGGATTCCTGATTTCGCTCCTCGGTGGAAGCCGGGTGCAGATCGGCGGGCCGACCGGCGCTTTCATCGTGGTGGTGTTCGGCGTGATCGCGAAGCATGGCTATGACGGGCTGGTCCTTGCGACCTTCATGGCGGGGATCATCCTGCTCATCGCCGGATATTTCCGCGCGGGCAACCTGATCGCCTTCGTGCCCGAGGCGGTGGTGAACGGTTTTACCATCGGCATCGGCATTATCATCGGGACAAGCCAGCTCAAGGATTTTATGGGCCTTAGCCTGACGAAAGCGCCCGCCGGGTTCCTTGAAAACATCCCGGCCCTTTGGCAGGCGAGGGAGAGTTTCAGCCTCATAGCGGCGGGCATCGCGCTTTTCACCCTGATCCTGATCGTCGCGCTCCGCCGCCTTTTCCCACGCTTTCCGGGGCTGATCCTCGCCGTCGGGGCGGGCTCCGTCCTCGTTTTCGTGCTTTCGCTGCCGGTCGATACGCTCGGCTCGCGCTTCGGCGAGCTGCCGCGGGAATTGCCCTGGCCCGCGCTTCCGGACTTTTCGCTGTCCCGGATTATCGAACTCTTCCCCTCCGCGCTCATCATCGCCTTTCTGGCGGCGGTGGAATCTTTGCTCTCCGCCATGGTGGCCGACCGGATGATCGAAGGCCATCACCGCCCCAATGCGGAATTGTCGGCGCAAGGGGTTGCCAATCTCGCCTCGGCGCTCTTTGGCGGGCTGCCCGCGACCGGCGCGATTGCGCGGACGGCGACGAATATCAAGGCGGGCGGGAAGACGCCCGTTGCCGGGATCGTCCATGCCCTCGTCATCATGCTGGTCATGCTCCTTGCCGCGCCGCTCGCAAGTTACCTTGCCATGCCCGCGCTCGCGGCGCTGCTGATCTTTACGGCTTGGAATATGACCGAACCGCATAAATGGAGGAGCTATCTCAAGGGGCGGAAAAGCGATCTGCTGCTCCTTCTGCTCACGCTGGTCCTGACCGTCGTGGTCGATCTTACCGTCGCCATCGGCGTCGGCGTCTCGGTCGGCCTCGCGCTCCGCCTTTCCCGCCGGAAAAGCGTGACAAGCGACTGGTCCCCGCCCGAAAGGTGATCTTCAAGCCCTGCAATTGTCCGAAAACCATCAATTGGGTTGCCGAAGCGGGGGTTCGACGATATAAGGCCCCAAAGATTGTTTTATCCCCTAACGAATGCGAGTGGATCAATGGCTCTTCAACGTACTTTTTCGATTATCAAACCGGACGCAACGCGCCGCAACCTGACCGGCAAGATCAATGCCATGCTGGAAGAGGCCGGGCTTCGCATCGTCGCGCAGAAGCGCATCCAGATGACCCGCGCGAATGCCGAAAGCTTCTATGCCGTGCATAAGGAACGCCCCTTCTTCGGCGAGCTGGTTGACTTCATGATCTCCGGCCCCGTCGTCGTGCAGGTTCTGGAAGGCGAAAATGCCGTCCTCAAGAACCGCGAAGTGATGGGCGCGACCAACCCGAAGGATGCCGATGAAGGCACGATCCGCAAGACCTTCGCCGAAAGCATCGAAGCCAACTCCGTTCATGGCTCCGACAGCGAGGAAAATGCCGCGATCGAAATCGCCTATTTCTTCTCCGGCTCTGAAATCGTCGGCTGAGGCAAAGCTCCATAAATGCAAAAAGGCCCGCGTCAATGCGGGCCTTTTTTTGTTTCAATGCGCGGGCGGGTTACTTCTCGCCGCTCGCCGCCGTCTCGGATTTTTCAAGGAAGGTGACGGTGTCCTTTTGCCCGCGCGGGTTTTCGCTGTGCTTCAAGTGGCCGTCGATTTTTGCGCCGGGCTCGATACTCAAGGACGCATGGAGGATATCGCCCTTGATGACGGCGCTGGCGGTGAGGATAATTTCCTCGCCTTTCAAGGCCCCGGTGACCGTGCCCCGGATGGTCATCTCTTTCGCCTCGATATCGCCGGTGATGACGGCGGCGGCGCCCGCCGAGAGCGTGCCTGCCGAAATATTGCCGTTCACTTCGCCATCGATCTGTATTTCCCCTTCGGAATAGAGATCGCCCTCGATTTTCAGGCTCTCGCTGATGATGGAGGGGATGTTGGTGTTCCGCGCCGGTTTCGGGGCGCTGGCGGTGTCGCTCTTGCGGTTATTCGAAAACATGGAATGCCTCGCTACTCGCTGGATGCTTTTTCGATGGTCGGGCTCGCCTTGAAGGCATATTTTCCGGCCCGGATGAAGTTGAGCGGATCCTGCCGCTCGCCCTCGAACAGAACCTCGTAATGGACATGGCGGCCGGTGCTGCGCCCGGTCGAGCCCATGATGGCGATCTTGTCGCGGAAGGCGACCTTCTGGCCCTTCTTGACCAGGATTTTCTTCAAATGTCCGTAGCGCGTGACCAGCCCCTGGCCATGGTCGATGGCAACCATATTGCCGTAGGCGCCGTTCCGCCCCGCAAATTTGACGACGCCGGGCGCGGTTGCAAGGATGGGGGAATTCATCGGTCCCGAAATATCGACGCCGGGATGGTAGGCGGTGCGCTTGGTGATCGGATCGCGCCTTTTCCCGTAGGTCGAGGTGACATAGCCGACATCGACGGGACGGGCGAGGGGGATATGCTTGAGCAGGCTCTGCAGGGATTCCCACTGGGTGAGACTGAGTTCCAGCTTCTGCGCCTGGGCGTAATAGTCCTGTTCGGTCTCCAGTAGCGGCCGGTCGGGCCGGAGCGCCATCAGCGGGCCGCCCTGTCCATCGGTTGCCTCGCGTCCCAGCAGCTTGTCCGGGTCGAGGCCGGTCAGGACAATGATCTCGCGCAACGCCATCACGCTTGCACTGGTCCGGTCATGGATACGGCCGATCAGGTCTTTGTTCTCGGTCGCGATGCGGGTGATGCGGCTTTCAAGATCGCTGACTTCCGCGCCGAGGCGCTCAGCGCTCTCGCGGGAGGAGTCGCGGTCGGCCTTCAGACTGGCCAGCGTCTCGCGCGCCGATTTCAGGTCGTCATAGATGCGATCCTTGCTCGCCGCATAGAGATTGAGCAGGCTCTGGGCGGAGGTGAGCCGCCGCGCCGTCTGCTGTCGGGCGATCTCCGCCTCGTCGCGGGCGCGGGCCGTCTGGAACAGCGCCTTGTTGGTCTGCATCACTTCCAGTTCCAGTTGCTCGCGGGCGGCGCTGGCACTCGCCAGCTGCTCACCGAGGGCGCGGATGCGGGCCTCGTCGCCCTTGCCGCCGGATTTCGCGCTTTTCTTCAGATCCTTCGCAAAGGCCGCGCGGTCGGCGAGAATGTCCTCAAGGCGGGCATATTGCTTGTCGAGTTCGCTCCGGGTGGCGGCAAGTTCGCGCGCGGCAATCCTGTATTCGCTGGCCGTGCCATCGTATTTCGCCTGAAGGGTCGCGAGCTCTGCCGACCGCAGCGCCTTTTCATGCTGAGCAAGGGGACTGCTGACGGCAAAATAGCCGAATAACCCGGCGAATGTCAGCAGGGCCGCAGCGGAGGTCATCTGGACGCTGCGCCCGAGATGAAGGCAGGACATTTTCCCGCCTGAACGGATGATGATCTGCCTGTCGATGAACAGCCTGTCGAGAAGGGCCTTCAGCCGCATGAAAAATCCTGCCGTGGTTTCGTAGCTTTTCGGGGTCACGCCCGGAAGCTAGCTAATAGACCTGATTTTTCTGTTAACATCAACTGCCGGGAGGGCACTTAAAATTTTCCGTTTTTTGTCTGCTTTTGAAAGGGCTTAGCGGCCAGCGGCTGATAAAATTGCGGGGGCAGCCCGGCGCTCTCCCGCGCTTCCTCGTTAAATGGAGGTTTTAAAAGGCCTTTGAAGTTTTTCCGGACCAGAGCCTGCCATGTTAGCCGCGCATCCAGATGATTGCGTTCGCAAATGAAGCGGAACCAGCGCCCGCCCGTGGCGACATGACCGATCTCTTCCTTTAAGATAATTTTAAGCACGCCGGCGCTTTTGTCGTCGCCTATTTTCGCGAATCGCTCGATCATCGCGGGCGTCACGTCAAGCCCGCGCGCCTCCAGTACCATCGGCACGATGGCGAGCCTCGCCGCCAGGTCATTCCGGGTTTCGTATGCGGCCTCCCATAGTCCGTCATGAGCCGGAAAATCGCCGTAAGCAAAGCCGAGGTCCGCCAGCCGGTCGGCCAGCAGGGTGAAATGCTTCGCCTCCTCATCGCCGATCTTCACCCAGTCCTCATAAAAGTCGCGGGGGAGATTATGAGAGGTAAAGCGCGCGACCATGTCCCAGGCGAGATCGATGGCGTTAAGCTCGATATGCAGGACCGCATGAAGAAGCGCCGCGCGCGCCGTGGGCGTGCCGCCGCGCCGCCGTGGCATCTTTGCGGGATGGAGAAGTTCGGGCTGGCCGGGGCGTCCGGGCCGGTCCGGCGGAGGGGCGTTACCGATTTCCATCGCCGGATCTTCACGAAATTCCACCGCCGCCGCGCGCGACAGCGCGGCTTTCTCCGTGGCCCCTGTCGTTTCAAGAATGCGGCAGGCCCGTTCGGTGAGTGTCATATCCGGCATGTGCGGCGAGGGAACGCGTCTTAAAGCGCTTTCGCGGCTTCAAGAACGGCTTCCGCATGGCCCTTGACCTTCACTTTGCGCCAGATCTCCCGGATCTTGCCGCCGCCGTCGATAAGAAAGGTCGCCCGCTCGATCCCCATATATTTCCGGCCGTACATGTTTTTTTCGACCCAGACGCCGAAAGCCTCGCAGGCCGCACCGTCCTCGTCGGCGGCAAGTATGACGGACAGGTCATGTTTCTCGCGGAATTTCGCATGCTTGGCGAGGGTGTCCCTGGAGACGCCGATCACCGTGACGCCCGCCTTTTTGAAATCCGCCGCCATGGCAGTGAAATCCTTTGCCTCGGTCGTGCAGCCGGGCGTGTCGTCCTTGGGGTAGAAATAGATCACGAAGGGCGCGCCCTGCAGGCTTTCAAGGCTGACATCCTTGCCACTGTCGGTCGGCAGGCTGAAGTCGGGGGCGGTCTCTCCTACGGCGGGCATGGCTTGTTCCTTTCCATAAATCACAGGGCGTCTCAATGAATATCCGGCATGTGAAACGGGGCAATTTGGCGGCGGCCCTGTCTTTCTCCGGGGTGAGGCGCCCGGCAAGGCGTGGCCAAATTGCATCATCTCCGGCTATTTGGAAACTTTTGTACCGGAATGCGCGGATTTTTCAAGCCGTCCGTCTGCGAAGAAGCTTTTGAATTCATTTCAGGAACAGCGGCGGAGCCCAATTTTTGCACAACGCAGGGAAGAAATAGATGTTGGACTAATCAGATTATATAATTGTATAATCCTCTGGTCTAATGAGAGCAGAGATGGATAGGGCGATCAACGACAGGGGCGATTTCTGCATGTTACGATTTTATATTACAAAGTATAATTTCTTCGAGGGAAAATAATAACCGAATTCAGGTAAAGTAAAAATCGATATGGATGTAAATGCTGAATTTTCATTATTCTTTCACTAATCCGTCTTAAAGTATAGGGCCTGAGGCGCCGAGGTTTACATAGGCCAGAGTTTTTTATCGATCCTGTAGGGTATATCAAGCTACGCCAGTTGGGGCATTACGTATGCATGTGGATAAAAGCTATAAACGGATTAGTTTTATTATCCTCTTCATTGTCCTTGCCGTCAGTTTTGTCGGCGGGTTTTTTTCAATAAATCTGGCGCGGCAGTTCGGCAACACCCAGACGCATGTCTTGGGATTCGAAAAAAACCTCGTCGAAGTCACACGGCTGAAGAATATTCTTC
>SBHH01000234.1 GCA_006226265.1 Alphaproteobacteria bacterium
TTATTCAGTAACGCTAGCGACGACGCCTGCGCCGACGGTGCGGCCGCCTTCGCGGATCGCGAAGCGGAGGCCTTCGTCCATGGCGATCGGCGCGATCAGCTCGACATCCATCGCAACATTGTCACCCGGCATCACCATCTCGGTGCCAGAGGGAAGCGTCACAACACCCGTCACGTCCGTCGTCCGGAAGTAGAACTGCGGACGGTAGTTCGTGAAGAACGGCGTATGACGGCCCCCTTCTTCCTTCGTCAGGATGTAGGCTTCGGCCTTGAACTTCGTATGCGGCGTGATCGAACCCGGATGCGCCAGAACCTGACCGCGCTCCACATCTTCACGCTTCGTACCCCGGAGCAGAACTCCAACGTTGTCGCCAGCCTGACCCTGATCCAGAAGCTTGCGGAACATTTCAACGCCCGTGCAGGTCGTCTTCGTCGTCGGACGGATACCGACAATCTCGACTTCCTCACCAACCTTGATTACCCCGCTTTCAACACGACCCGTCACAACCGTCCCGCGGCCGGAGATCGAAAACACGTCTTCGATCGGCATCAGGAAGGCCTTGTCAATATCGCGCTCCGGCTGCGGAATGTAGTTATCAACCTCTTCCATCAGCTTCAGGATCGCTTCCTTGCCAATCGCATCGTCACGCCCCTCAAGTGCCGCAAGGGCAGAACCGGCGACAATCGGAATATCGTCGCCCGGGAACTCATATTCGTTCAGGAGTTCGCGGATTTCCATCTCAACCAGCTCAAGCAGCTCTTCGTCGTCAACCTGGTCAACCTTGTTCATGAAGACAACAAGCGCCGGAACGCCAACCTGGCGGGCCAGAAGAATATGCTCGCGCGTCTGCGGCATCGGGCCGTCAGAGGCCGATACAACCAGGATCGCCCCGTCCATCTGCGCCGCACCCGTGATCATGTTCTTCACATAGTCAGCATGACCCGGGCAGTCGACATGCGCATAGTGACGCGCACCCGTCTCATATTCAACATGGGCCGTCGAGATCGTGATACCGCGCGCCTTCTCTTCCGGCGCCTTGTCAATCTCGTCAAACGCAAACGCCGCGCCCCCGCCCGTCTCCGCCAGCACCTTCGTAATCGCCGCCGTCAACGTCGTCTTGCCATGGTCAACGTGACCAATCGTGCCGATATTCACATGGGGTTTACTACGATCAAATTTCTCTTTGGCCATTTCCCGTCGTCCTGAAGCAAAAATTCACACAGCCTTAAGATGCCGAAAACCTTTCCCGTTCTTCGGCATCCCAAAAATTCGTGGTCTTCTTATATAAAGCGCCGACCAGCGCTTGGAGCGGGTGAAGGGAATCGAACCCTCGTATTCAGCTTGGAAGGCTGCTGCTCTACCATTGAGCTACACCCGCCCTGTACCGCATCCCCCGATGCCAGCTCCATGGCACCGAAATCTTCGAATGTTATGGTGGAGGGAGTTGGATTTGAACCAACGTAGGCATAGCCAACGGATTTACAGTCCGTCCCTTTTAACCGCTCAGGCATCCCTCCGTCACAATCGCCTCCGACAGCGCCAGAGGTGACCGGCACTATCGAAAATTCCGACGCAAAGTCAACCGAAAAAGATCAATCAAGACAGATTTCTTAATTTTTTTTCGGTCGAGGCAAAAAAGCTCACTTGTTGCCGGATGTGAAGCGCAATATAAGCAACGCCATGTCAAGAAGCAAGTCATCACGCCCGCCCCGGAACAGCGCCGAGCGCAAGGGCCGCAAAACACCGCAGGAAAACCGCGGCGCGGGCAACCCGTCAAAAAAATCTTCGGGTGGTGATATCTGGTTTTATGGCGACCACGCGGTTTTCGCCTGCCTTGCGAACGAGAAACGGCGTTTGAAGCGGCTGTTAATGACCAAGGCCAAATTCACCGAGCTCGATGACGAGACCAAGGGCATGATCGAGGAACGCCTCGCGCCCGAGATCGTTTCCCGGGAGGCCATCGACGCGCTGGTCGGCGAGCAGGCCGTGCATCAAGGCGTCGCGCTTCTCCCCTCCCCGCTTCCCGAGATGGCGATTGAGGATCTGCCGGGGGCGGACGATCCCGCCCCGCTCGTTGTTGCCCTTCTCGATCAGGTGACCGATCCGCATAACGTGGGCGCGATCCTCCGCTCCGCTGCCGCCTTCGGCGTCGCAGGACTTATCATGCCGGACCGGCATTCGCCGCAGGCGACGGGCGTGCTCGCGAAATCCGCCTCCGGCGCGCTGGAGACCGTGCCGCTCATCCGGGTCAGCAACCTTTCCCGTGCGCTCGACCAGCTCGCCGAAAAAGGCTTCTGGCGAATCGGCCTTGACGGCTATGCCGATCAGGATCTGGAGACCATCGCCAAGGGACAGCGCAAAGTCGCGCTCGTGCTCGGCTCGGAAGGCAAGGGTCTTCGCGCTCTTACTGCCCAGAAGTGCGATTTTCTGGCCCGCCTGCCGATCAGCGGCCAGATCGAAAGCCTTAATGTCTCGAACGCCGCCGCCATCGCCTTCTATGAGATTTCCCGCCAGCTCAAATCCTTGTAAAGCGCATTTCCCGCGCTATTTCCCGCAAAGGCCGCGAAGTTTCATTTTTTGCTTGTCGGATATGCGCAAGCTGACTATTTTGCGCCCCGCACCAACGCCGCTATAGCTCAGCTGGTAGAGCAGTTGATTTGTAATCATCAGGTCCCGGGTTCGATCCCTGGTGGCGGCACCACATAAGCCCTTGGAAACAAACAGTTTCTGAGGGCTTATCTGTTTTGCGCCTTAATGCACCCCGGAGTTTAGTGAACCTGCATCGGGCCCAAAATTTTGCGTTGCACAATTATTTCGCATACGCAAAAATCATGGCATGATTGACACCAATCCATCCGTCCTTGTGGTTGACGAGAATAAAATCAGGGCCGCCATCATCGAGGCGGGCTTGCACGAGGCTGGATATGAGAACGTTCATATTGTCGCGGAGACATTCGGGCTCGGCCGCTGTATCGAACAGATTTCTCCGGATGTGATCGTTATCGATCTTGAAAATCCCAATCGCGATCTTCTGGAAAGCATGTTTCAACTGTCCCGCTCAGTAAAGCGGCCGATTGCCATGTTCGTTGACAAATCCGATCAAACCTCGATCGAGGCGGCGGTCGAGGCAGGCGTCTCCGCCTATATCGTCGACGGCCTTAAGAAAGAACGAGTCAAACCGATCCTCGATATGGCGATCAGCCGCTTCAACGCCTTTGCCCGAATGTCGAGGGAACTTGAGGAAGTGCGGGATGAACTTGCAGGACGACGGGTGGTTGAAAAAGCAAAGGGCATTCTCATGAAGGCCCGCAATATCAGCGAGGATGAAGCCTATCGGCTCCTTCGCAGAACCGCGATGAGCCAGAACCGGAAAATATCCGAAATCGCCCAGAGCCTCGTAACGGCGGAAGACCTGATGAATGATAAGAAATAACAAGAGACGACAACATGTTTAAGATACGCGCCGGCTTCATACCTTTGACAGACTCGGCCCTGCTGATTGCCGCCCGGGAAAAGGGCTTTGCACGGGAAGCCGGGATCGATTTGGAGCTTGTCCGCGAAATCTCCTGGGCAAATATCCGTGACAGGATGGCCGTCGGGCATTTTGACGTTGCCCATATGCTCGCGCCGATGCCTGTCGCCGCGGCAATCGGCCTCTCGCCTGTGCCTGTTGAAATCCTTGCCCCGATGGCACTCGGCCTCGGTGGCAACGCCGTGACGATCTCGCGCGCGCTGTCCCTGCGCCTGCAGGATCAGGGATACGATGGATCGCTCGATCCCGCAAACGCGGGCAAGGCCCTCGCCCGTCTGATTGAAAGACGCCGCGCCGACAATTTGCCCGATCTCGTTTTTAGCGTGGTTCATCCCTATTCCTGCCATAACTATGATTTGCGATACTGGCTGGCGGCCTGCGGAATTGATCCGGATAAAGACTTGCAAATCGTGGTCCTGCCGCCTTCCCTAATGCCGGATGCGCTCTCAGTCGGCAATATTGACGGCTATTGCGCGGGGGAGCCCTGGAATTCGGCGGCCGTCACGGCCGGAACCGGCGTTATCCTGACGACGAAATCCCGGCTCTGGCAATCCAGCCCTGAAAAAGTCTTGGGCGTTCCAAAAGAGTTTGCCCTCATAAATCCAGACATTCTCGACAGTCTGATTTGCAGCCTGATACAGGCCGCCAGATGGTGCGCCGATCCGTCGAATATCGGCGAACTCGCAGATATGATGGCGCAACCCGGCTATCTCGATCAGCGGGCGGAAATACTGCTGCCCGCACTGTCCGGTAATATTGCGGTTTCAGAAACGCAATCCCTTCAGGATCCCGACTTCTTCATTACCTTCGACCGGGCCGCCAATTTTCCCTGGAGAAGCCACGCCCTCTGGTATTACAGCCAGATGGTACGATGGGAACAGGCCTCAATGAATGTAAAGAATGCCGATCTGGCGGCGGCAAGCTTTTCGCCCGATATCTATCGGCGCGCCGCGGCAAAGATGGAGATCGCCGTACCTTCGGCAAACGCAAAAGTGGAGGGAGCGCTTCCCGTGTCGACTGCAGTCGGCGCCGGGAACAAGACACTCTATCTCGGCCCGGACGGATTTTTCGACGGCGAACTGTTCGATCCCGAAAAGCTGGATATTTATGTTGCCTCCCAGAAGCCGGTCAAATGACAAAAATTTAAGCTCTTTTCTTGTGCAACGCACAAATTATTGGCAGTTCCAGAGCTCACCCGCATATCGTTAAATTTCCGCCCGAAAATCTATCCTGCTGAAAAATATAACAAATCTCCGATTTCTCAAATCTGGCACGGTATGTGCTTTTATTGTGCCAAACGGAAATTCAGTCCCCCGATAAACGTCCAACGAAGGGCGTTATTATGGCAATGCCGCCAATCGCGATGCTTCCCGCCCGTGGGAGCATTAAGCGATCGGCGGCTTTTTTGTTTTTTGATCCGGTCCTTTCAACGGAAAAAGAGGAGAGAAGAGATGAAACCATTCGATTCCATGCGCAGAACATTCATGGTCGCCGCGGCCTCTTCTGTGTTGATGCTATCCGGACTGACCTTCGCAAAGGCAGAGCCGCTGGATGTGGAAAAGGATGAGCTGAAATTCGGCTTTATCAAGCTAACCGATATGGCCCCGCTCGCGATTGCTTATGAAAAGGGGTATTTCGAAGACGAGGGCCTTTTTGTCACGCTGGAACCGCAAGCGAACTGGAAGGTCCTGCTGGACCGCGTGATCACCGGTGAACTTGACGGCGCGCATATGCTGGCCGGACAGCCGCTTGCCGCCACCATCGGCTTCGGCACGAAGGCGCATATCGTGACCCCCTTTTCGATGGATCTGAACGGCAACGGCATAACCGTTTCCAATGAAGTCTGGGACATGATGAAAAGCCATGTTCCCATGGGCAAGGACGGCAAGCCGGTTCACCCGATTCCGGCCAGCGCCCTGAAGCCCGTCGTCGACAAGTTCAGGGCCGAGGGCAAACCCTTCAACATGGGCATGGTCTTCCCGGTTTCGACCCATAACTACGAGCTTCGCTACTGGCTGGCGTCAGGCGGTATTCATCCGGGCTTCTATTCGCCGACCGATGTTTCGGGCCAGATCAAGGCCGATGCCCTGCTCTCCGTAACGCCGCCGCCGCAAATGCCGGCGACCATGGAGGCCGGAACCATCGTCGGATATTGTGTCGGGGAGCCCTGGAACCAGCAGGCTGTCTTCAAGGGGATCGGCGTTCCGGTCATCACCGATTATGAAATCTGGAACAACAACCCGGAGAAAGTCTTCGGCCTGACCAAGGAATTTACTGATAAATATCCGAACACGACCCTAGCTCTCACCAAAGCACTCATTCGCGCGGCCAAATGGCTGGATGAAAACAACGATGCCAATCGTCCGGAAGCCGTGAAAATTCTTTCCCGGTCCGAATATGTCGGCGCTGATGCCAATGTGATCGCCAATTCCATGACCGGTACCTTCGAATATGAAAAGGGCGACAAGCGAAATGTGCCGGACTTCAATGTCTTCTACCGCTATTACGCCACATACCCCTACTACTCCGATGCCGTCTGGTACCTGACGCAGATGCGGCGTTGGGGCCAGATCGCCGACCATAAGGATGATGCCTGGTACGCCGAGGTCGCAAAATCGGTTTATCGCCCGGATATCTACCTGAAAGCCGCGAAAATGCTGGTCGAGGAAGGAAAGGCGGACAAGGCCGATTTCCCATGGGATACAGACGGTTACCGTGCCCCCACCGACGCATTCATCGACAAAATCCTCTATGACGGCCACAAGCCCAACGCCTATATCGACAAGCTTGCCATTGGTCTTAAAGGCAACGAGAAAATCTCGGGCGGCGCTGTCACCGGCGGGTGATTTGGGACAAACCGGCGCATCTGCAGGACCGGATACGCCAGGGACTAAAACTGGTAAAGGACGCAAACATGTCGGATTCGACCGCGAACAACTCCATGAACCTCGGTAAGTCGGCCGAGCAGATCGCAAGGCGGGAAAAGCTATTCTCGATCGTGACCCGGGCATCCGGTTGGCTCGATGCCCTGGGACTTTCCTGGCTGACACCGCTCATCAGGATGGCGATCGGCGACAACCCGAGGGAACAGCTTGCCGAACTTCGCCGGGTTCTGCTTGTTCCGCTTCTCGGGATTGTACTTTTTCTTTTCGCCTGGGGATTTCTGGCGCCGCAGGTGAATACCTCGCTCGGGGTCATTCCGGGACCAGCACAGGTCTGGACGCAGGCCGTCAATCTCTGGAAGGATCATCTTCGCGAGAGAGAGAAAGCGGCCGCCTTCTATGAACGGCAGGAAAAGCGGAATGAAAAGCTGATCGCCGCAGGCAAGGCCGACAAGATT
>SBHH01000060.1 GCA_006226265.1 Alphaproteobacteria bacterium
CGGCGATGGTGATAAGCTGATGGAATGAATCCATAACATGGCATTATGCCCTCTAAAAATTTTAGCAGTATCAGGTAATGAATCGGTTACGTCAGCTAGAGGCCTTCCGGGCCGTTATCCTCACCGGCGGAGTCACTCCGGCGGCCAGCATGTTGAATATTTCCCAGCCCGCGGTCAGTCGCTTGATCGCCAGCCTTGAAAAGGCGCTTTCCATTCCGCTGTTCGACCGGCGGCAAGGGCGGCTTTATCCCACGTCAGAGGCGGAGTTCCTGTTCGGTGAAGTGGACCGTGCCATCGCCAATCTTGATCATATTTCACAGCTTGCCGCCGATATCCGTAACCAGAAGGCGGGCCATTTGCGCATCGCCTGCCTGCCGGGCTTCGCGACCTCGTTGCTGCCGAAAGTCGTTGCCGAATTCCTCGCCGACCGGCCCGATGTCACCATGTCGATCCAAACACGAAGCTCCGCCCGGGTCCGCGAATGGATCGCCGCGCAGCAGTATGACATTGGCATTGCTGACGAATTTGAAGGTCATAGCGCCGTCAACCATGAACCGGTCAATATCCGCACTGTCTGCGCCCTGTCGACCCGCCACCCCCTCGCCCGGCAAAGTGTGATTACGGCGCGCGATCTCGACGGGGTGCCGATGATCATCCAGGACCGGCAGAACCGCTTCTACCACGCGACCAAGGCGGCGTTTGATTCCGCCGGCGCCGTCCTTAACCACCGGGTCGAGGTGCGCCAGTTCGCAACCGCCTGCATCCTGGCCGAGCGCGAGGTCGGTATCGCCATTGTGAGCTCGATTGATGCGGCGGAATATGTCGGCAAGGGCCTTGTCACCCGCCCGTTCGAGCCCCAACTCCCTTTCCGCCTTGATATTCTCTATCCGAAATACCATCCCCGTTCCCTTCTGATGCAGGAATTTATCGACAGCTTCCAAAAGAGCCTTCGCCCCTTCGCGCTTCCCGATCCGATCTCCGAAATTTAGTTGACAAAGTCCATTATTAATTCGATATAGTTGGACAGGAGGAAGGAACATGCCCAAAACGGAAAGTCGTATCGATATGATCCGGCGCTTCAACCGCTTCTATACCAAGCAGGTCGGCGCCCTCAATGAAGGGCTATTGAAGAGCCCCTTTTCCCTTACGGAAATGCGCATTTTATATGAGTTAAACGCACATGAGGGCTTGTCTGCCATCGATCTGGTGCGGGAGCTTTCGCTCGATCCAGCCTATCTCAGCCGTATTTTGAAGAAATTCAAGCATGACGGGCTTCTTAAAACCCGACGGAGCGAAAACGACGGGCGACAATGGCTCCTTTCCATGACTGAAAAGGGGCGCGACGTCTTTGCGCCTTACATAAAGGCATCCCGCGATGAAGTGGCGGCGATGCTGGCCCCCCTTGATGAAGCATCGCAGCAAAAGCTCGCCGCGGCCATGCATCAGATCCTTCTGACCTTCAACGCGGAGGAACCGGTGCCCGTCACATTGCGGGCGCACAAGCCCGGCGATATGGGCTGGGTCATCCATCGGCATGGCGCACTATATGCCGAGGAATATGACTTTGACGAGACGTTCGAGGCTCTGGTCGCCGGTGTCGCCGCCGACTTCATCAACAATTTCGATCCCGAGTGGGAGCATTGCTGGATCGCCGAGCGGGCGGACGAAATTTTGGGCTCCATCTTCCTTGTGAAGAAGGACGAAACGACTGCCAAACTCCGTCTTCTCTATGTCGAGCCATCAGCGCGCGGCCTTGGTGTCGGGCGGAAGCTGGTCACGGCCTGCCTCGATTTCGCGCGCGCCAAGGGATATAAAACCGTCACCCTCTGGACCAACAGCATCCTTCATGCCGCCATCCATCTTTATGAGGAAGCGGGCTTCAAGCTGATGGAGGAAGAGGCGCATCACAGTTTCGGACAGGACCTCATCGGCCAGAACTGGGACCTCGAATTATGAGCCGGGAGGCCCCGGCCCTTGTCGCCGCGGCCGTCAGCGGCATTCTGGTCGGCGCGGCGCTGGTGGCCACGGGCTCGATCGTCGAGGCGGCGGGCCCGATCACCATCGCCTTCATCCGCTATACCATCGGCGTGCTGATCCTGCTGCCGGTCGCACTTCGGCTTTCCTGGAAACGGGTGCCGTTCCGCGATCTTTGGCCGATCTCGCTTCTTGGCATTTTCCAGTTCGCCATCCTGATCATGCTCCTCAATTTCTCGGTGCTTTATATTCAGGTCGGTCTGGCGGTCCTGATTTTCGCGACCTTGCCGCTCCTCACCATGATGATCTCCATTGGCCTGAAGCGCGAACCCTTCACAATGCGGAAATTCACCGGCATTACCCTCACCATCATCGGGGTCGGATTTGCGGTTGGCGCGAATGCTTTTTCGGGGGAGATTGGCGCGGGCGGCTGGATCGGGATCGGAACGGCCTTTTTAAGCGCGCTGTCGGGCGCCGTCTGCTCGGTCTACTACGGACCCTATCTCGCGCGCTATCCCACTTTGCAGGTGAGCACGCTCGCCATGCTGGCCTCCGTCGTCTTTATATTTCTGCTGGCCCTGCCGGAGGGGATGATCGCGGCCGTGCCGACATTCGGCCTCAAGACCTGGGCCGTGCTTCTTTTCATCGGATTTGCAAGCGCGCTCGGCTATTTTTGCTGGCTTTACGGGCTTACCCATACGCTGCCGTCAAATGTCACTGTCTTTTTGGGCCTAAGCCCGATCAGCGCCGCGATCTTCGCCGCCATTTTCATTGCCCAGCCGCTTCGCTGGCAGGATGCGACGGGCACTGCGCTTGTGGTGGCGGGGCTCATTGTCTCGCTCTGGCGGCGGCGCGCTGCCGCCCCGCCGTCAGATATCGCATAATTTATTTTGCCGCGATGATAATAATCTCGACCTTGAAGTCAGGAGTCGCGAGGCGGCTCTCCCCACAGGCGCGCGCCGGGGGATTTTCAGGGTCGATCCAGGCATCCCAGACCGAGTTCATTTCCGCAAAGTCATCCATGCTGGCGAGCCAGATCGTCGCCTGCAGGATCTTGGACTTGCTGCTGCCGACGCCGCCCAGCAGTTCGTCGATCCGGGCGCAAATGGCTTTTGTCTGGGCGGTCACGCTGTCACCCGGCGCACCAACCTGGCCCGCGAGATAAACCATGTCCCCATGCACGACCGCCTGGCTCATCCGGGGGCCTTTTTCAATCCGTTCAATCGTCATTTCATTCCCTTTTTATCAGTTTTTCTGCCGTTCTTCCCGCCAGAAGCCCAGTTTCTGCTGCGCCGCCCGGTCGGAAAAGCTGAAGATCACGGCATCCTCGCCCGCCTGGTGACGGACCCATTTCCAGCTCGGGGCGATGAAGATATCCTTCGGTCCCCATGTGAACCATTCCCCATCAATCTCGCTCCTCCCAAAGCCTTCGACAACCGTGAAGACGGTCGCATCGGTTGCCCGGTAGGGCGCGCTTTCGAACCCCTTCGGCAGGAGTTGCAGGAACGTCGCCATGGTCGGCATGGCGAAGCCGCCGTCCCTGGGATTGGTATAGCGTAATTTGAGGCCATGGCAAGGGTCCCATTCTTCCTGCCGCGCCATGCGATGAAGCGCCTCCCGACTCCGCGCGTAAGGGTAATTGAAGATAGGGGAGGCCTGCCCCGTCGCCTCAAAATCGACGGGCAGCATATTCGCGCCATAGCGGGCAAGCGAATCCCCCGTGTTCCGTCCGACCGGCTGTTCCTCGGCCGTGTAGGGTTCGGCGAAAGAGGCATCGAAGAAGGACAGCATCGGGATATCGAGACCGTCGAGCCAGACCATCGGTTTGTCGCTTCCGTTGCCATGGTCATGCCAGGCCATCGGCGGTGTGATCACAAAATCGCCGGGCCGCATCAGGGTTTTCTCCCCTTCCACAGTCGTATGGGCATCTTCGCCTTCCAGCACGAAGCGGAGGGCCGTCTGGCTATGTCGGTGGGCGGGCGCAACCTCCCCCGGCAGGACGAGTTGCAACCCGGCATAAAGCGAGGTCGTGATCCGGCTCTGTCCGCGAAGCCCCGGATTTTCGAGGATCAGGACGCGCCGCTCAGCCTCCCGTGCGGTAATGAGCTCCCCCGCCTCCATCAGGAAGGGACGAAGCCGGTCATATTGCCAGAGATGAGCGCGGCAGCCGCTTTTCGGCTCCGGCGTGATGATATCCTTCATCACATCCCAGAGCGGCGTCAGGTGATCCTGATCGATCCGGCCGTAAAATTCAGCGCGGGCGCTGGTGACTTCCGGTTTCTCGTCGCTGCTCATCCGCCCGCCTTTCGCTTATCGCCGCCAAAATTCTTTCATGAACATGGCATAGACGACGGCAACTTCCAACCGGCCTGAGATCATCGCGAGCATCAGGATCCATTTCGCCGTGTCGGGAATCGCCGCAAAATTCGTTCCGGGCCCGACAACGGGACCAAGCCCCGGCCCCGCATTTGCCATGGCCTGCGCAACCGCGCTCGTACTGCTCAGGAAATCGAGGCCCGTCACCATGACGGCGAGCGAGAGGATTGCAAAAGACAGCATATAGATAAAGAGGAAGTTCCAGACCGAGGTCGCCATCTCGATATCGACGGTGCGCTTGCCATAGCGGAGGACCAGCACCCGGTTCGGCGAGAACATCTGCATCAGTTGCACTTTCAGCCCGGCAAACAGGATCTGCCAGCGGAAAATCTTGATCGCGCCGGAGGTCGAGCCCGCGCAGCCCCCAATAAAGAGGAGCAGGAAGAAAATCCCCATGGGGAACGGGCCCCAGAGGCTGAAATCCGTGGTCGCGAAGCCTGTGTCAGTCAAGACAGAGGTCACGTTGAAAAAGGACTGCCGGAGGGCCATCCCCGCCGCCATGTGATTCTCGAATACGTTCCAGATGGCGCAGGCAAGAATGGCTGTAATCAGCACTTTGAAAAAGGCGCTTACCTGCAGATCGGTCGCGAAAGCTGTCCGCGTCCTACGGAACAGCTTGCTATAGAAAATAAGCGGCAAGGCGCCCGAAATCATGAAAATGCCGATGATGATTTCGATGGGAAGCGAATGATAGTAACCGACCGAGGCGTCTTTTGTTGAATAACCGCCCGTCGCGATGGTCGCCATGGCATGGTTGACCGCATCGAAGAAGGACATGCCTGCAACGAACAGGGCAAGCGTGCAGAGAACCGTGAGGGTGAGGTAAACCAGCCCGACCTCTTTCAGGATCGATTCAATTCGCGGGAAGGGCTTGCCGGAAATATCCGAGGATTCCGACAGGAAAAGCCGCATTCCGCCCACCCGGAGAGCGGGCAGCAAAATCATCGCCATCAACACGATGCCTACGCCGCCGATCCACTGGGCGATAGAACGCCACATCAGGATGCCAGGCGGCATGTTATCAAGCCCGATCAGGACCGTGGAGCCAGTGGTTGTGAGCGCGGAAATCGTCTCAAACACCGCATCGGTAAAGGGAATATCGGGATATCCGAGAATCAACGGCAAGGAGGCAAAAGCACTCAGCACGATCCAGCTTCCCGCCGTCAGGAGATAGCCGGTGCTGCCCGAGAGCGTGACCTCTCCGCCCCGGTTGGAAAAGGCGAGCCCGCCCCCCATAAATATGGTGAAACCGCCGCTTGCGAGAAAGACCGTCCATTCCTTGTTGCCGGTCAGCGCGTCCAGAAGGCAGGGCACCAGCATCGCACATCCGAGGACGACCAGCATCAGACCGATCACATAGAGGACGAAATGATATTCACGTTTCATAACTGGCGACCGATTTTACTGCTACTCCGCTTCCCCAACGCATTTTTATAGGCTCGCTCGTGCGCGAGTGTCACTTTAAAAATCGGAAAAGGGTGCGAGGTCAGTCGCCTGACGCCAATGCGAGCGAGGCGAGCCAGCGGCGGATGACCTGCTCTTCTTCCGGCGTTAAATCCGCGGCAATCTCCCGGTCGATGGCATGCATATTCGCCCTCGCGCGAGAGAGCATATCCCGCCCTTTCGGGGTCAGGGAAAGCTGACGAATACGGCCATGGACGGGATGAGGGTTTCGCTCTATCGCGTCTGACTTTTCAAGATTCGCGACGATGACATTGACCGTCTGCGGGGTCAGAAGCGCGAGCCTTGCCAAATCCGCATTCGACAAGCCGGGGTACGCGCCGATCATGGTGAGGGAGAGAAATTGCGGCAATGTCACGCCAAGCGGAGCGAGTGCCGTCTCCGCCCGGGCGCGATGGGTGGCAGCGGCCTGACGGAGCAAATAACCGAGATAGCCTTTCTCCCCGCGTTTCCCTTCCCCCGCTTCCGGGATATTCCTCTTCTCAAACTGCCGCTTGACCATATTATCAGTACTCTTATATATTATTCGTACACTGATAATATAAAGAAGAAGACGAAAGAACAAGCCATGGCGGAAAATGTTCCTTATCCGGATTACCAGACTTTTGTCACCAAGGCCCGGCATGTGGGCGCGGGCCTGATCGGCACCGGCAAACCGATCGGCGAGGCCGACCTCGACCATGCCCTTCTGGAACTCGTGAAAATTCGCGCGTCGCAAATGAACGGCTGCGCCTTCTGTCTTGCGCTTCATGTGAAGCGCGCCCGCGAAGCCGGGGTAACGGAGGATCAGCTTTCCCTCCTCCCTGTCTGGCGCGATACCGATGTCTTTTCGCTTAAGACACGCGCCGCCCTCGACTGGACGGAGCATTTGACGAAAATGGCTATGGGCCATGTTCCGGACTCCGCTTATCAAGCCATGCGCCGTGCCTTTAACGAGGATGAAGCCTTGCAGTTGACCGCCGCCATCGCCACCATCAATGCCTGGAACCGGATTTGCGGCGGCCTCCGCTTCCCGGT
>SBHH01000150.1 GCA_006226265.1 Alphaproteobacteria bacterium
TCTGGTCCACTTCATCCATGCTGCGGCCGATTGACCCGCCGATGAGATAGCCGATGATTGTGCCGCCTGCGATGGCGACCAGCTTGCCGTCGCCCTTGCCGATCTGCGAACCGGCGGCCCCGCCCGCAGCAGCACCGAGAACACTGCCCAGAAGTTCGCGGTTGCAATGGCCGATATCAATGTCAAAGGTCGGCGCGGGCGCGACATAAACCTCTTGCCTTTCACCCTTGTGCTTCTTGCCATGATGCTTGTCGCCCTTATGCTTGGCGCGATAGCCATGGGCGGGCGCCCAGGGCGGCGGCTCGGCAACCGCCGGGGCCATGCTGCTCGCCACAAATGCCGCGGCAAGGCCCGTGACGGCCAGACCTTTTACGTTTATCTTCAAACCCTTGTACAACATCATTCGCATGTTCCTTTTGCCTCTCCGGTAATCAGGAATTCACATACCTACCTTTGAAATATGGCCGAAAACGGGCAAGGAAGAGGGAGCGGCGTGATGGAGACCCATTAGTAATCCCAGTTCCAGAAGATGCCGACGCTGCTGTCCGTCGACTGGCCGACCTCGCTTTCGACCGAGATATTGGGGGTGAGATCGATCTCGACTTTCGCGCGGGTGCTGCCCGATTCCGCGCCCTGCTCCACCCCGACATAAACGTTATCGGTAACATATTTGCCGACATTAACCTCCGCCTTGCCGGTCTGCTCGTCCGTGCCCGCGCTGATCACATCGACGCCGAGGGTCTTCCGCGCAAAGCCCATGATGCCGCCGCCGCTGCCGACCTTGCCGGAGAGGACGGCCATGGTCTCAGCGAGTTGCACCGCCTCCAGCGCCGAGAGCTTGCCCGTCGATTTCCCGAACAGAACCTGCGAGATCACCTCATCCTCCGGCAGGCCGCTCGGGGAGGAGAAGCTGATCTTGGGGTCCTTCGCCGTGCCCGTAATGCTGACAATCGCGGTGATGTTGGAGGCCGTATATTTCGCGGTAAGCGAGAGTTCGGGGTCGACATCCTTTTCGCCCAGCAGGCGGATCTTCCCTTCCTGCAGCTTGAAGCTTTTGCCCGCAAAGGAAAATTCGCCGCGCACCGGGCTCAAATATCCCTCGATCCGGGGCGGCGCCGCCGTGCCCTTCACCGTGAACTGCCCTTCCCATTCACTATCGAGCCCGCGCCCGCGAATGAAGACCCGGCGTGGCAGCGAGAGATCGAGATTAAGGGCGATGTTTTTAAGAAGACTGCTTTCATCCTCGGCTGTTGCGGCCTTGCCGGTCGCACCGGGGCGGTTCACCTCCTCCACATCCAGTGTGGCGATAGAGGGGGCGAGCGCGCCGCCGATATTGACCTCGAC
Source organism: Alphaproteobacteria bacterium (assembly GCA_006226265.1). Lineage (GTDB taxonomy): Bacteria > Pseudomonadota > Alphaproteobacteria > Sneathiellales > Sneathiellaceae > Sneathiella. Next base: position 1,345 of record SBHH01000150.1, read on the forward strand.
ATCGCGGGTCGTGATTTTGCCGGTCACATCAAGGCCTTTGAGATCGCCCTTGATATCGATATCCCCGTCGGTCGTGACGGCGAGATCGTCGCGGTTGAGCGCGAGCAGCTTGTCAAGTTTCAGGTTAAGGTCGAGCGCAGGATCATTGAGTTTCTCAAAATCGACATGCGCCTTCGCCTTGACGGATCCCTCGCTCGCATCCTGCGCCCTCATGGTTACGATAAGCTTTCTGTCCGTCCTCATATCAGCATCAAGCGCGATATCGTGAAGCTCGCTCCCCTGTTCGAGATTTTCATAAACCCCGTCTTTCAGCCGGACCGTTGCGGCAATTTCGGGGTTTGCAATGCTGCCGGAAACTTCCGCATTCGCCTTAAGATGGCCGGACAATTGTTGCGTATCAAGTGCAAGAAGTGTCCATATCCCCTTCATTTCACTATCAATATCTATTTTTAAATTAACCGGTTTATTTTCATTTACCGTTGCACCGAAAGGCGCCATGGAAAGGGCAAGCGGCACACCGCCCGCAAGGCTGACATTGGTGGCCTTCACCCCTTCGAGGTCCCCATTGAAGGCAAGCCGTTCGGATTTAAGTTCCCCTTTCAGATGCGCCGTGAAGTCAGGAAGAGCGTCAAAATCCGCGCCTTCCATGCGAAGGCCGTTCGCCTCAAAACCGAAACTCCCTTCAGCGGGCTTTCCCTTGGCAAGCGCGAGGTTCGCCTTGCCGGAAAGCGCCCCCGAAATCGGCAGATCGGGATTGAAAAGGCGGACAAGATCGACCGGAAAGTTTTTAAGGGAAAGGTTCGCCGTTGCCTTTTCGCGTCCAAGATCGGCCCCGGCCTCGATCCGGCCTTTACCGAAATTGAGCGCGAGGGGGGTGATTTCAAGCGCCTCCTCTTTCTCAGTGGCTGTCACGGCCTTGGTAAGATGCAGGCTTTTCCCCGCGACCTCGCCCTCGAGCGCCGCGAGTTTGAGGGTGAGCGCCTCTTTCGATTGCGCGAGACTGCCCTTCCCTTTCAGCTCCGCCGTGACGCTTTCGTCCTCTTTCAGATGGAAATCATAGTTGAGCGCTGCCCGCCGCCCTTTGGCGTCTAAGGATAACGACGCAAGCTTCATCTGTCCCGCGATCAAGTCTGTGCCTTTCGCGGAAACATCCAAGTCCGGATCGGCGAGATTACCGGAGGCACGGGCCTTAATGTCGAGTTTGGCCAATGCAACATCATTATCGGGCAGGGAAAGCGCGCGCGCCTCCAGATCGGCAGCAATGGCTTGCGCGCCTTTCTCCGCCGTCATTTTCACCTTGCCCTTCGCCGCGCCCGCCGCATTGAGACCGCCAAGCTTTGCCAGTTCATCAAGGCGAGGCAGATCAAGGGCGAGATCGCCGGTCAGGGGCTTGCGATCGAAAGGAATGGTTACATTCCCGGCGATCTTGTTTTTATCAGCGCTTACATCGAGATTGGCGAGGAGGAGTTTTTCATAATCCGGCAGTTTATAGGTCGTGGAGATTTTGGCGGGGATCATGCCCTTATCGAGTGTCGCCGTGACATCGCCTTCCGCGCCTGTGGCCAGGGATTTTGCGGTGAAATCCGCGCTGAGCCTGCCGAGGGCGCTTTTCTCGACGGCAAGATTGGCAACTTCCAGCCGACCGCGCGCTTCCGGATTATCAAGCGGGCCCGAAATATCGACATTGAGCGTGCCCGTCCCTTCAAGCGCAACGCCCGCGAGATCGCTTAAAGTGGCAAGATTGGCGAGGCGAGCCTCCAGTTGGCCCGTGATCTGATCGAAGGATTGCGGAAGCGTTGCCGCCCCCGTCACACCGCCTTCTTTCAAAGCGAGCGTAAGGTTCTCAATATGAAGCGTCTTTTCATCCAGCTTCAGATCGGCATTCAAGTCAGGCGAAGTACCGGTAATTTTAAGAAGCGCGGGATCGCCCGGATCGAAATCCGCGGCTTTGAGGCTGATGTTACCTTTCAAGTCTTTCGTCACATCCGGCCCGGCAAGTTCAAGCGCGAGATTGAGCCGCCCTTTAAGGGGCGCGAGGGTCGAAAGATCATCAAGGGTTGCGTTTGAGTTAAGCTTCGTCGCCCCGCTTTTAGGCGCGAAGGAACCAGCGATCTCCGCCGTCAGATGCTGCGATCGAAGCGACGCCTTTTTTATTGTCAGAAGCGGTTCCTCAATCCGGTAGCGCCCTTCCAGCGCAATTTCCGGTCGCTCCCCAAGTGCGGCCAGCGCCTCTGCGGGCAGACCCGCGAGTCCGCCGCCTGTCACCATCGCCTTGAAGGGAATTTCCTTAACATCCTCCAGCGACAGCGTTGAGATCCCCTGGCCCGACAGCGTGTCCACCGCCGCGACATCGGGATAGCGAACATTCTTAAGGCGCCAGCTTGCGGACAGCGCCGCTTGCTTGAAGCTGCCCTCCAGGCTCGCTTCCAGCTCCGCGCCTTCAAGCGTTGCAGGCGCGATCATCTGATTGACCGGGCCTGCTTTTTTAAGCTTCGCATGGGCGTTCACATCCAGCGTCTCGTCGGCAAGGCCGATCACACCCTCCGCCCCGCCATTCAGCACATCATTTTCCACCTCGAGGGAGGTGAGGCGAAGGTTCTCCTCCTCCCGCCGCCAGTCAAGCGCGAGAGCGGCACGGATGCGCGATCCGTCAAGTACGGGAATATCGGGCGTCAGTTTCGGATCGATCCTGCCGCCGCCTGAAAGATCAATCCGGATATCTTTCTCCCCGCGCAGGCGAATATCGAAGGCCGCATTAACGAGATCGCCAGCGGCGGCCGTGAGTTTTCCGTTCCAGGCGGTGAGCAACCCCTTACCTTTCAGCGCCGCCGCGACCGGCGGCAGGCCCGGCAGATCGAGGCTCCGGGCAATAAGGCCGCCTTCAGGCTCCGCAAGCTCGATATCCACATCAAGGCCGCCTGTCTCCGGCGTGAAGGCGACATCGCCGTTAAGCCGCGATGCGCCCCCATCGGTCTCGCGAAGATCAAGGTGGCTTTGGAGCGCGCCTCTTTCCTTCCCCTCGATTTTCATATCAAGAGCGAAGGTCATGGCCTTGCCGACCAGCGGCGCAGCAAGCGCAATTTCCTTGATCTGCAGTTTTTTGAGCGACAGGCCAAAGGGGAGCGATCCGCCTGTCTCCGCCGGTTTGCCATCGTCCGGCGGGAGGACGGGCGCACGGGCCACAGAAAGACGCACTGCGGTGATATGGCCGATTTCGAGCCGGTCCTTCAAAAGCGCGAGCGGCGACCAGGAAACGGAAAGATCCTCTAGCGCGAGCCAGATCCCGTCCTTATCCGCGACAGTCAGCCCCGTGAGGGTGAATTCGCTGAAAAGATTGCCCCTGATCCGGCCAAGTTCAAGTGCCTGCACGCCGGGCTCACTCGCCGCGCTTTCGATTTGACGGACGAGAAAATCCTTGCCTGCCTCCGTCCGCAGGGCCGCATAGGTGCCGCCAAGAAGGAGAAGCAACAACAGAACAAGGCCGCCGAGAATGAGGCCGATGATCTTTCCGGTTCGCATCAAAAAGCCTGCCCGATGCTGAAATAAAGCTGATAGGCATCGTCAACGCCAGCGCGCCGGTTGAGTGGCACAGCAACATCGAAGCGGATCGGCCCGATCGCCGTGTAATAGCGAAAGCCAAGCCCTGCGCCCCAGAGGAACTCGCCGGAGAAATCGGGGGCCATGCTGTCATAGACATTGCCGCCCTCGATAAAGGGCACGATGCCGATGCTGTCGGTGATGCGCCAGCGTGCCTCGAACCCTGCCTCCAGCAGGGAGCGCCCGCCGGTCGGATCGTTATTCGCATCGAGCGGGCCGACGGTCTGGTATTTATAACCGCGCACCGACCCGCCGCCGCCCGCATAGAAACGCTTCGTCGCCGGAATGTCGCTGCTGTCTTCCCCTGCCATCATGCCGATCTTGCCCCGCACCGCGAGCACGAATTTCTTGTCCCTGGTCACCGGATAATAAGTCGAGCCGTTGAATTCCAGCCGGAGGAAATCCGGCGAGACCTGGTTAAGGCCGATATAGGGTACGGCCGCGGAAGAGGCGCGAAAGCCGCTCGTGGGATCAAGCAGGCTGTCGGTCGAATTATAGCGAACACCGAAGGGAATGCCGGCCAGGAAGAAATTGTCAGTCTGGCCGCTATCCTCGATTTTCGAATATTCAAGCGAGGTGCCGACCGAGACGGTCCAGTTCTCCTGCCAAGGCCGGTCGATGCCGGCATAGGTGCTGACCGAATCCTCCTTATAAGCCTCGGTATTCTCATGCAGGATATCGAAATTGGTATTGAAATTCTGCCCGACCGCCAGGAATTCGGGCTTGGTAAAACTGACTTTAAGCTCCCGCTTGATCTCGGCCAGGGTCACATCGCCCCGGAGTTTCTCCGCTCCGCCAAAAAGATTGCGGTTCTCCCAATAGGCGCTGGTTCCCGCCCCTTCGCTCGTCGAGTAGCTTACCCCTGCGCCGACGGAGCGGTGCGGCCGTTCGGAGAAGGTGATGACAACGGGCACGGTCTGGCCTGCGGGCGCCGCTTTCGGCGTGGTAACACGGGCATTGTCAAACAGGCCCGTCCGGAGAAATGTCCGGCGCAACTCATCCACTTCCCGCGCATTCCAGGGCCGTCCGGCCTGCCAGGCAGCGAGATCCCGAAGATAGCTCGCCTTGACCGCCTTCAATCCCTCGAATTTCAGCGCGCCCATATAGAGAAGTGGGCCCGGATCGACGGTGACCGCCACCTCCATCTTGCGGGTTGCAAAATCGACCACCGCCTTCTGGCTCGTCATCCGCGCATTGGGATAGCCGTTGTTGGAAAGCAGCGTGATGATCTTCTGTTCCGCATCCAGAATCGGCTGGGACCGCGCCGCCATGCCGATCGTTATATCGAGTTCTTTCAGTGACGGGATTTTTTCAGGCGGCTTGTCCTTTGCGAATTTGATATCGAACGCACCGATTGTATATTGCGGCCCGGCCTCGACATTCAGCGTGATCCTGATCGGCGAGACTTCCTTGTCGAGATGATAGCTCACCTTGGCCTCATAATACCCCTCGCTTCGGAGGACCTTCTTGAACCCCTCCTGATCCTCTTCCGCCCGGCGGCGGAGCGCGACCAGGCTGATCGGGGGCTTGTCCTCAAGCTGTTCAAGACGGGAGGAGGCTTCGAGCAGATCTTCCAGATCACCATTCGGCGCGCCCTTGACCTCCCAGTCGTAGGCGAAGCTTTTCTCCTGCTGACCGGTTGCCTTTTTATCCGTGGCCGGCGCCGTCTCTGCCGCCGAAGCAGGTAACGACGGCACAAACGAGGCCAGCAAAGCCGCAGCCAGAACAGCCTGGGCATATGTCAAAGGCATGAAGGACACGTATTATCTCAAAAAAAGGCCCGGAACCGTCTTCCAGGCGTAAAAGCGTCATAAATCGATAAGTTCCACCGCTTCCCATAACCTAGTGCTTTCGCGCCGGACTGTCCAGCCACAGG
>SBHH01000022.1 GCA_006226265.1 Alphaproteobacteria bacterium
AACCGCTTTACCGACGGGCGGATGCGCATTTCAGTACCTCCGGCCAGCAGATTGAGGAAAGCCTGCAAACATTGGAGCAGATTGCTCGTGCGCTTCTGCCCGTCCTGGACGGCAAATCGCTTGACATGTACTAAAGTGCATTTTATGTAAACGTATTATAATGCATCAAACTGGAACCGGAGCCATGATCACCTTCGATACCCATCCCGATAATTACCGCCACTGGCAGCTGAAGGTGGAGAGCGAGATTGCAACGCTCGTTCTTTCCGTCGATGAGGAGGCAGGGCTGAAGCCGGGCTATCAGCTCAAGCTCAATTCCTATGATCTCGGTGTGGATATCGAGCTGAACGACGCGCTGCAGCGCATCCGGTTCGAACATCCAACCGTCAAAAGCGTGATCATTACAAGCGGCCTTGAAAAGATGTTTTGCGCGGGCGCGAATATCTACATGCTCGGGCTTTCGTCCCATGGCTGGAAAGTGAATTTCTGCAAATTCACGAACGAGACCCGCAACAGTATCGAGGACAGCAGCCAGAATTCCGGACTCAAGTTCCTTGCGGCCTGCAACGGGACGACGGCAGGCGGCGGCTATGAGCTTGCGCTCGCCTGTGACGAGATTTTCCTGATCGATGACCGGTCCAGCGCCGTCAGCCTGCCGGAAGTGCCGCTTCTGGGCGTGCTGCCTGGCACCGGCGGCCTCACCCGTCTGACCGACAAACGCAAAGTCCGCCATGACCTTGCCGATATCTTCTGCACCAATCCCGATGGCATCCGCGGCGCCCGCGCGAAGGACTGGAAGCTGGTGGACGAGGTGGTGCCCCGGAATTCCTTCGATGAAAAGGTCTTGGCCCGTGCCAAGGAACTGGCGGACGGCAGCCTCCGCCCCGATGCGGCGGAAGGGGTGATGCTTACCCCGCTCAACCGTAAGGTCGATGACGCGGGCTATCATTATGGTTACGTCGATGTCGCGCTTGATAACGCGGAACGGAGCGCAACGATTTTGGTCCGCGCGCCGGAAGGCTCCGTCGCTTCGAGCGTGGAGGAAATCCATGCGGCGGGCGCAGGCTGGTGGCCGCTCCAGGTGATGCGGGAGCTTGACGACGCGATCCTCCTCCTTCGCACGAATAACGAGGAGATAGGCACTTTCCTCCTCCGGACGGAAGGCTCCATCGATGCGGTGCTGGAGGCCGATGCCGCGCTTCTCGATAATTCCGACGACTGGTTCGTGCGCGAGGTGACCGGCATGATGCGCCGGACGCTTGCCCGGCTTGAAGTATCCTCCCGCAGTCTTTTCGCGCTGATCGAGGAAGGCTCCTGCTTTGCGGGCAGCCTCTATGAACTCGCGCTCGCCGCCGATCGCATCTATATGCTCGATATCGCGGAGGAGGATGGCAATCCCCCGCATATTGCCTTGAGCGGCATGAATTTCGGCTCCCTTGAAATGGTGAACGGCCTCACCCGGCTCGCGAGCCGCTTCTATGAGGATGAAAGCGTCCTTCAGGTGCTGCGCCAGCAGGCCGGCATTGAGCTCGATGCCCTGACGGCGGAGGAAAAAGGCCTGGTCACCTTCATCCCCGATGACATCGACTGGGAGGATGAAATCCGCCTCGCGGTCGAGGAGCGGGCGAGCCTGTCGCCGGATGCCCTCACGGGACTGGAGGCGAATCTCCGTTTCGGCGGGGTGGAGACGGCCTCGACCAAGATTTTCGGCCGCCTGTCGGCCTGGCAGAACTGGATTTTCAACCGGCCCAACGCGGTCGGCGAGAAGGGCGCGCTGAAACTTTTCGGCAGCGGCACCAAGGCGGAATTTGACCGGAGGAGGGTCTAACATGGCGATTAATTATCAGGAACGGATCCCCAACAACGTCGATCTCAGCAATGACCGCCGCCTGCAGCGCGCGCTGGAGCATTGGCAGCCGCGCTTCCTCGACTGGTGGCAGGAGCTGGGGCCGGAAGGCTTCCAGACGAAGGATGTCTATCTCCGGACGGCAACCTCGGTCGATGCCAAGGGCTGGGCGACCTTCGGCGCAGTCAAGATGCCGGACTATCGCTGGGGCGTTTTCCTCGCGGATCAGGAGCAGGACCGCAGCATCGGTTTCGGCGATGATTTCGGCAAGCCGGTCTGGCAGCAGGTGCCGGGCGAATACCGCTCGATCCTGCGCCGCCTGATCGTGACGCAGGGCGATACTGAGCCCGCCTCGGTCGAGCAGCAGCGACTCCTCGGTCAGACCTGCCCGTCGCTTTTCGATCTTCGCAACCTCTTCCAGGTGAATGTGGAGGAGGGGCGGCATCTCTGGGCGATGGTCTATCTTCTCCATGCCTATTTCGGCCGCGATGGCCGGGAGGAGGCAGAGGATTTGCTGATGCGCCATTCGGGAAGCGAGGACAACCCCCGCATCCTCGGCACCTTTAACGAGCCGATTGGGGACTGGCTGTCTTTTTTCATGTTTACCTATTTCACGGACCGCGACGGCAAGTATCAGCTGAAATGCCTGGCCGAATCCTCCTTCGACCCGTTGGCGCGAACCTGCCAGTTCATGCTGACGGAGGAAGCGCATCACATGTATGTCGGTGAGACCGGCATCAGCCGGATCGTGAAGCGCACCCTGGAGAAGATGACCGAGCTTAAAACCGACGATCCGGAAACCCTTCGGAAGGCCGGGGTGGTCGATTTGCCGACCCTGCAGCGCTATGTGAATTTCTGGTTTTCCTCCTGCATGGATCTGTTCGGGGCGGAGATTTCCTCGAACGCCGCGATCACGTTCGCGAACGGCATCAAGGGCCGCCCGGATGAAAAGCAGTATGAGGATCATGTCGCCCGCGACACGGTGCTCGAAATCGCCGTGCCGGATGAGACAGGCGGTGTCCGGATGGAGGAAGTGGCCGTTCGAAGCGCCATCAACGATCAGGTGCGCAATGCCTATATCAAGGATTGCATGGTCGGCGTCACGCGCTGGAACCGGCTGATCAAGAAGGCGGGCTTCGATTTCGAAATCACGCTCCCCTCCAGCCGCTTCCGCCGCAATATCGGTGCCTGGGCGGGGGCGGTGACGACGCCCGCGGGCGAGTTTATCTCCGCGGAAGAATTCAACCGCCGCCATGACGAGTTTCTCCCGTCAAAAAGCGACCGCGCCTATGTGCAGAGCCTGATGCAGCAGGTGACGGAACCCGGCAAGATGGCGGGCTGGATCGCCGCGCCGGATCGCGGCATCAACAGCATGCCGGTCGATTACGAATATGTCGTGCTGCAGTAAATAGGACGATTGCGTCTGAGGGTGGCTTAAATGCTGCCCTCGGTCTCGATCACCAGAATGCGCGACGGTTTTAACGGCACGGCCTTATGCTCGTCGCCCGTTTCCGCATGGAAGATGTCACCGGGCTTCAGCGATAAAACCTTTTCCGCGCCGCTCTCGCGGATATGCATCTCCACCGCGCCGTCCAGCAGCACAAACACCTCCGCCCCGTCATTGACATGCCAGATATAGGGTTTGTCGGTCCAGTGCAGCCGCACCGTCGCGTTTTCGATTTTCTCGATATCGATCGCATCCCAGGCTTTCTCTCCGGTAAAATCGGCGGGATTGATAAGGCGCATGAGATTTCCTTTTAAAAGATCCGGGTCTATGCCAGAGACGGGCGGGTTTTGACAAGGCTTGGCCACTCCGCCATCCGCTGCCACCAGCGATCCAGCTTCGGGCGGGAGGCTATCATGTGCGCGCCCTCATCCGCCATGGTGAAATAGCCCATCATCGCGCCGAGATGGGCATCGGCAAGGGAGAATTGAGGTCCCGCCGCGAACCCCTCTGATGCCAGCAGATTTTCAAGCGCATCCAGAATGCGAACCGCCGCCGCAAGCCCTTCGGCAACGATCTTTTCATCCGCCGCCTCGTTCATAGCGGAGCGGAAAACCCGGTGCGAAAAGACCTGCCGGACAAGCGGGATGTAGGCATAGTTATCGGCAATCGAGATGATTTGCCGCATCCGGGCGCGGGACCGGGCGTCGGCAGGCTGCAGCATGGGGCCGTTGAACGCGTCATCCAGATAGCCGGTGATCGCCACCGTTTCATAAATCGTGAACCCGTCATGACGGAGGACAGGCACCCGCCCGAATGGATGCAGGTCAAGATAACCCTCCGGCAGTGGGGTTGAGAAGGGATTGACGGCATGCGCTTCATACGCCAGCCCCTTTTCCTCAAGAACCATCCGGACAATCCATCCGTAAACGCTGTAGCGAAAATTGAAGAGTTCAAGGGACATGGGCCGGGCTCTCCTTTTCAGGCGGGACAACTTGCTGCCGCCATATTGGGTGCATATTCTGTCAAAACACAAGGGCGCGGCCAAATTTCCCTTGCGCTTTGGGCGTCAGTCGGCGATAACGCGCCACTTCATGCTTATGTAGTCGAAGGGCACTTGCGGGATCACGGAAATGCTGGAAAATATCAGGAAAATCGATGGTATTGAGAGCGTCGGGGACGGCGAGGAGCGGCCCGATTATTTCGTACAAAAGGATGGCCTTACCTTCGCGGGCACGCATCTGATCGTCGATCTCTGGGATGGCGATGGCTTCAACGATGCAAACCTGATCGAGAAGACCTTGCGCCGCGCGATCGAGGTGGCGGGCGCGACCCTCCTGCATTTTCATATACACGCGTTCGAGCCGGATGGCCTGTCGGGCGTTGCCGTCCTTGCCGAGAGCCATATCAGTTTCCATAGCTGGCCGGAACGAGGCTACATGGCGCTCGATATCTTCATGTGCGGCCGGACCGATCCCTATAAGGCGATTCCGGTTCTGAAAGAGGCGTTCAAGCCCGGCACCCTGCAGCTTAACGAGATCAAGCGGGGGATTGTCAGTTGATGCAGCTGTTTGACGAGGGGCTCCATTCCGGGGTCAATCTGGCGCTCTCCGTCGACAAAGTGATTTATCGCGACGAGACGGGCCTGCAGGATCTGATGATCTTCGAAAATAACACTTTCGGCCTGGTCATGTCGCTCGATGGGGCGGTGCAGACGACCGAGAAAGACGAGTTCATCTATCATGAGATGTTCGTGCATGTGCCGCTTCTGGCCCATGGCAATGTCCGCCGCGTTCTTGTGATCGGTGGCGGTGACGGCGGGGCCGCGCGCCAGTTGATGAAGCATCAGGATATCGCCGTCACTCTCGTCGATATCGACCGCTCCGTGATCGATCTGTCCAAACAATATATGCCGAGCGTGTCGGGCGGGGCTTTTGACGATCCGCGTCTTGATCTCGTCATCGCCGATGGCTGCCGGTTCGTGAAGGAAACCTCCGACCGCTGGGATGTCATCATCATTGACAGCACCGATCCGCATGGACCGGGCGAAGTGCTCTATACGGCGGAATTTTATGCTGACTGCAAAAGCTGCCTTGCCGATGACGGGATCATCATTACGCAGAACGGCGTTCCCTTCGTGCAGGAGACGGAGCTTCGCGAGAGCTATGACCGGCTCGGCGCGCTCTTTAATGATGTGACCTTTTATCTCGCGGCCATCCCGAGTTATGTCGGCGGCATCATGGCCTTTGGCTGGGCGAGCAATCATCCGGCGCACCGGAACGTGAGTCTTGCAACGCTGGCCGAGCGGTATCTCGCCTCCGGCATCGCAACGGACTATTACACGCCCGAGGTTCACAAGGCCGCCTTTGCACTTCCCTTGCATATCCAGAAGATGCTGACCCGCGAGAAGTAAGGGCTAACGCCTCAGCATTCCACGACGTTCACAGCGAGCCCGCCCTGGCTGGTTTCCTTATACTTGCTCAGCATATCGACGCCGGTCTGGCGCATGGTTTCGATCACCTCGTCGAGGGAAACAACATGCGTCCCGTCGCCTGACAGCGCGAGGCGGCAGGCATTGATCGCCTTCATCGCACCCATGGTGTTCCGCTCGATACAGGGGATCTGCACCAGCCCGCCGATGGGATCGCAGGTGAGGCCGAGGTTATGCTCCATGCCGATCTCGGCGGCATTCTCAATCTGCTCATTGGTGCCGCCAAGGGCTGCAGCGAGGCCCGCTGCCGCCATGGAACAGGCCACGCCCACTTCGCCCTGACAGCCCACTTCCGCGCCTGAAATGGAGGCGCGCTTTTTGTAGAGGACGCCAATGGCTGCGGCGGTGAGAAGAAAATCCTCGACACCTTTTTTCGAGGCGCTGGAACAAAAGCGCTCGTAATAAGCGATGACGGCGGGGATGACGCCGGCCGCGCCATTGGTCGGGGCCGTGACGACCCGGCCACCGGAGGCGTTTTCCTCGCTGACGGCCAGCGCAAAAAGGTTGATCCAGTCGAGGGTGGTCAAAGGATCTTTCAGGGCGCGTTCGGGTTGGGATTTGAGGCGCTCGAAATGGGCTTTGGCGCGGCGCGGCACTTTCAGACGGCCCGGCAAGATCCCTTCTTGTGCGCAGCCGCGCTCAATGCACTTACTCATGCAGTCATGAACTTCGTGCAGATAGGCGAGGGTTTCTTCTTCCGAGCGCCAAGCGCTTTCATTGGCCAGCATGACCTCAGCGATGGTCTTGCCGGACTTTTCGGCCATTTCCAGGAGCTCGTCCCCGCAGGTAAACGGGTGGGGGAGCTGTAAATTGTGTCCAGAAGACTGTGCGGCTGCATTCTCGCCTTTGGCCAGGACAAAACCTCCGCCTACTGAATAAAACTCCATATCAAAGATGGGGGCCTCGTCGCGATAGGCTGTAAAGCGCATACCATTGGGATGTTCAGACAAGACCTCTTCGAAATTAAAGCGGATGTGCTCGGCGGGAATGAAGTGAATTTCTCTTTTGCTGCCTAA
>SBHH01000099.1 GCA_006226265.1 Alphaproteobacteria bacterium
CCTCGACTAAGAGACTGACCCCCGCCGTTATTCTATGCGTAACTTGACAGGCCGTCAAACGCGCTTTTTTCAAGGGATACAGCATTTTCGGCCCCGATTGACCGCTTTCAGCTATTTTACGCGAATTATTCGCAAAAACAATATTGACTCTTTGCAATGCTATTGATAATCATTCTTAAGAAAGAGGCCTGCATCTCGTTGAAGTTACGGAAAGATTGGTTTGAACATGCTTGAAATCCGGCCCGGCCGCAAAAGCAGCACGCGGGTGGTTACGCTCGCCGACGGGAAACTGCAGAGCAGTGACCTGTTCCGGGACGGACGCGAGTTGACGATCATTCACAATGGTGATGAATACAAGTTGCGGCTCACCGGCAACGGAAAACTGATACTGACAAAATAACAAGCCATTAGCCCGCCACCCAGCCCGTCAGATAACTGACTGCCAGGCAGCAAGCGACCGCGCTCCAACCAGAAAAGAAAGTTCTGATTATGCGACAAATGCTGCCGCTCGCCCTTTCGGGTGCCCTGCTCTCGACGACCATTCTGACGCCTGTGCTGGCAGAGGAAGCAAAAAAGGCGGAAGAGGGGTCCGCCGTTTCCCTGGATACCGTGACGGTCTACGCAACGAAAAGTCCGCAATCCTCGTTCGAGGTTCCGGCCATGACGTCCAATGTTGACGCGGAGGCGCCGGGGACTTCCATGTCCGGTGATATCAGCAATGTGCTGGATCAGACGCCGGGGGTAGAGGTTCAGAACGGACCGCGCCGGAACGGCGAATCGGTCTCCATTCGGGGTTTCGATGACGAGGCGATCGTTACCCTGATGGATGGTCGGCGGCAAAATTTCGAAAGCGGGCATGATGGCCGCGTTTTTGTCGACCCGTCCCTTCTCAAAAGAGTTGAAGTGGTCAAGGGGTCGTCGTCCGCGATCTACGGCGGTGGTGCCATCGGCGGTGTCGTCGCGTATGAGACCAAGGATGCCAAGGATATGCTGGAGCCGGGCCAGAACTGGGGTGTCTATACCTCTGCGGGCTATCGCTCGGCGAACGAGGAATATTCCCCCGTCGTCTCCGCCTATGGTCGGACCGGAAAATGGGACATCATCGGCATCGCGGCGCTTCGGAATTCCGGAAATATCGAGCAGGGCGATGGCAATGAACTCGTCTCTGACGACAATATGATTTCCGGCACCTTCAAGGCGGGTTATACATTTAACGACTACAACACCGTGAAGGTGATCTATCAGGGCCTTAATGACGACAGTACCGAGCCGAACAATCCGGGCGGCGCGGTCGGGGTCGAGAACCCGGTGGTTGACAAGGAAATCCACGACAACCAGATCGGCCTCAAGTACGAATATGACAATCCGGCGAACAATCTTCTGAAGCCGAAACTGCATCTCTATTATAATAATACTCGCCTGCGCGAAGCGGACATTGCGGGCTCCAACGCCGGGCGGGTCCAGAACCGTACCTTTGAGACACTGGGCTTTACGGCCGAAAACCAGATGACTTTCAACCCGAGCGATACGCAGAAGCATGTCGTTACGTTCGGTTCGGAAATTTATCGTGATGCCCAAGTCGGCAATACGACCAACGGCGGTACGCGTCCGGGTGTGCCAAATGCGGATGCAACCAACTCCGGTGTCTTCGTTCAGGACGAAATGACCTTCACGACGGAAGCGGGCAAGTTTCTCATTATCCCTGCCGCCCGGTTCGATAATTACCGCAGCAGTGATGATGCGGGCAATTCGCAGAACGAGAGCAAGATTTCGCCGAAGATTTCCGCGAGCTATCTGCCGAACGACAACCTGATGTTCTTCGGCAGTGTCGCACAGGCTTTCCGGGCGCCGAACCTGACGGAAATCTACGCCTCGGGACAGCATTTCCCGGCCATCCCGCCGATGTTTCCTGCCAACTTCTTCACCCCGAATCCGGATCTTCGCCCCGAAACCGTCATTACCTATGAGGCCGGTATGGGCGTCAAGTTTGACGGTGTCTTTGATCAGGCCGACAAGATGAGCCTCAAGGGTTCATGGTTCCTGAGCGAGGGCGATGATTTCATCTCGGAGACGGTGGATATTTTCGGCGGTACGACACAGTTCATCAATATTCCCAACGCACGGCTGACCGGTTTCGAGATTGACGGCGAATATCGTCTGCATCCAATCCGTCTCAAGACCGGCCTCTCTTACGTCGAGGCGGAAAATACCGATACTGGCGAATATCTTTCGAACAGCGTACCGCTCACCTTCTTGGCTGATCTCGGCTACTCGGTGGACAGCATCGACAGCATTGTGGGGGTTCGCGGGCGCTTCGCTGCCGCCGATGACAAGATCGAAAGCTCCGACGTTGAAACGGCGGGCTATGCGGTCTGGGATGTCTATTACCGATGGCAGCCGAGCGAACCCGCGCTCAAGAACCTGACGCTCGATCTCGGGGTTTCCAATATTCTCGACAAGGAATATATCCGCGCCGGATCGAGCCTGGTGGACGAGGGGCGGAGCTATAATATCCGTCTCGCCTATAAATGGTGACCGGAGAATGATTGCAGCGTCTGTTGCATATCCTTTGGGCCGGGGTGGAAAGTGGCTTCCCTATTTCGCCCTGTCCCTGTTCGCCAATCTCGCGCTGGTGTCATTCGTCCAGATTAACCATAAGCTGCCGGTGCCCGACATCCCGGCATTGAAGGTAAATCTGATGACGCTCGCGCGACCGGCGGCAAAACCGGCGGTCGTTCCCGCCGAGCGGGAGGTGGTGTCATCGCCACCATCTCCCGCACTCTTATCCGCTCCCGTCAAGCCCGTGATCACGGTGCCGAAGGCGGAGGTGAAAATCGAGAAGCGGGTTGAGCCTGCCAAGATGACGGTTGCGCCGAAATCTCTACCTGCGCCCAAGCCCGTGCCGAAGAAGGCCGAACCGGTCGCGGAAAAAATCGTGAAGCCGGTCCCGCTTCCGAAGCTCCGTCCGAAGCTTGAGGCATTCGTGCCTGCCAAGCTGCCACCAGAGCCCAAAAAGATTGCCGAACCGGCGCGCCCGGTCGAGATCGCAAAGGTGGGGCCGGTCGAGCAGAAACCAGCGCCTATGCCCGCCGCGGCGTCGACCGAAAAAGGCGACAAGGGGGCGGATGATGCGACCGTCGTGCATGAGGCGCGGTACCGCCATCAGGTGCCGCCCGTTTATCCCGCCCGCGCGCTTGATTTGGGGCAACAGGGAATGGTTACGCTGCATGCAAGGGTGCAGCCCGATGGCCGCCCGGATGCGCTGAAAATCGTCAAATCCTCCGGTCACCGTCTGCTCGACATGGCGGCGCTTTCCGCCGTCAAGAAATGGCGGTTTGAACCGACCAGTATCAATGGAGCCCTGGTGACCAGCTGGGTTCGCGTGCCCGTTAAATTCGTCATTCACTAACAGAACTGGAAAGATCATGAACCAAACGGCCCCCCTCAATCTGGCCCTCGACCCACAGGAAATTCTCCGCCGTCATGCGGCCCTTAAAGAAAGCCAGCCGGAAATACGCGCCCGCAATGCCGCTGCCGAAATCGGCATCTCGGAAGGAGAGCTTCTCGCCGCCCGGATCGGTGATGGCGTCACCCGCCTTCAAAGCGATGCGGAGGCGATCCTTGGCGATCTCCTGCCGCTCGGTCAGGTGATGGCGCTGACCCGGAACGAGGCCTGCGTGCATGAACGGAAGGGCGTTTATGACAATGCAAGCTTCTTTCGTCACGGCAAGATGCATACCGGTCTTTTCGTGAACCCGGATATCGACCTTCGTCTTTTCATGATGCACTGGAAGTTCATCTTTGCGGTTGTCGAGGAAACGCAACTCGGGGCCCGGAAAAGCCTCCAGTTCTTCGATAAATCGGGGGAGGCGCTTCATAAGATCTACCTCACCAATCAGTCGGATGAGGCCGCCCATGACGCGCTGGTGACCCGTTATACGGATGCGGATCAGACCCCCGGCATCGCCGTCGAGCCGTATGATCCGCCCGCCGCCGACCGTCCCGATGAGGATATCAACTGGGAAGGCCTTCGCGCCGCCTGGGAGAATTTGAAAGACACTCATGCCTTCTTCCCGATGCTGAAGAAATTCAAGGTCGGGCGGGAACAGGCGCTCCGCCGGATCGGCGCGGATTTCGCCTATCGGGTGCCGAACGATGCGCCGCGCTTGCTCCTTGATCTTGCGCGCGACCGGGACGGGGAGATCATGGTCTTCACCGGTAACCGGGGCTGCATCCAGATCCATACCGGGCTGGTTAAGAAGCTGGTCGAACATGGCGAGTGGTATAATGTGCTGGACCCGATGTTCAACCTCCATCTTAACGAGCGGATGGTGGAGCGCTGCTGGGTGACCCGGAAACCCACCGAGGACGGGGTCGTCACGGCGGTTGAGGTGTTCGGGAAGGACGGTGACCTGATTGTCACTTTCTTTGGCAAGCGTAAGCCCGGCCTCCCGGAGCTTGAAAACTGGCGCGACATTGTCGCCGATCTGCCGAAACTGGAGGCTGCGGATGCCGTCTGATCTCGCTTCGGGGATTGCGATGCCGGACTGGTTCCGGCAGCTTGGCCTGATGGGCTGGCCGCTCGCGCTTTGTTCCGTCATCGCCATCATGGTGGTGCTGGAGCGGTTGGTCTTCATGATCCGGGCAGGTCTTGGAGCCAGCCGCCAGTATGGCCGACTTGCCGCCTCATTGGAGGCCCACCGGGCGCTTGCAAAGCCGATCCGGGACGAACTCGCCGCCCTTATGCTTGCCGAGATGAAAGGCTCCTACTATAGCGGCTTGAAGCTCCTGCGCCTGATCGGTACGATCAGCCCGCTTCTGGGGCTTCTCGGCACCATTTTCGGTATTATCGCCGCCTTTCAGGTGATTGCGGCCCATAGCGGGCCGGTCTCTCCCGCCATGATCGCCGACGGACTGTGGGAGGCCATGCTGACCACGGCGGCGGGACTGATGATCGCGCTTCCAGCGCTTTTGATGGCGCATTTCTTTGCGGCTTTCAGTGACCGGCAGTTGGAAGGCTTCTGTCTCCGGCTCAATCGCTTGTCGCTTTCGTTTGAGGCGGGTATGGAAAAGCGAGCGCCTGAGATTGTCGATTTCACGGCGGGGGCGCGGCGGCCATGATCACGTTGTCCCCGGATGATCCGGGGGGCGGGACGTTACGCGATCTCGCGCCCGATCTCACGCCCATGCTGGATATTCTTTTTATCCTGCTGGTCTTCTTCATGCTGACGGCGGGGGCGGTCTTTCATTCGCTCGACCTCACGCTTCCCTCCAGCGTCGAGGAGGAGGTGACCCTCGTCAATGAACCCAAACATATCCTCCTTGAGATCAGGGAGGCGGGTTACGGGCTTGACGGGACGGACTTCGCGACGTTTGAGGGATTGAAAAAGGCGCTCGCGAAAGCCCATGACGCAAAACCCGATTACGAGATGATCGTTGCCGGCGACAAGCATATTTCCATCGAGAAGCTGTTGAAAGTTCTCACCTACCTCAGATCCCGGGGGATCGAGGCCGCCAATATCCTGATGCAAAAAGAGCCCGACCAATGACCCGTTTCCTTACTTTCTTCGTCCTCTTTCTTTTCACCAGCACCGCCGCGGCAGGGGAGGCGCCCTCGCGCATCATCTCCATCGGCGGGGCGCTTACGGAAACCATTTATGCGCTTGGCGGAGGCACGGAGCTCGTCGGCAGCGACACGACAAGCTACTATCCGGAAGCGGCGGCGAAGCTACCGAAGGTCGGCTATATGCGCGCATTGTCGGCGGAGGGCGTCCTCTCCCTCAACCCGGACCTCGTGATCCTGTCGGAAGAATCAGGCCCGCCGCCCGTGCTCGCGCAGCTTGAGGCGGCTGGATTGACGCTTCTCAAGCTCAAGGCAGGGCGTGATCTTGCCGATGTCACCTCGAATATCGAGGCGATTGGCAAGGCGCTGCACCGGGAGGCCGCGGCCGGGGAGCTCGTTGAAAAAATGGCGGCGGAGAAACAGGCGCTCGATGAGAAAATCGCCGCCGGGGGCGCCAAAAAGCGCATCATGTTCATTTTCCAGCATCAGGGCGGAACGCCGCTGGTCGCGGGCGCCCATACCGCCGCCGACAGCGTGATCCACCTTGCAGGGGCCGAGAATGCGGTCTCCGGCTATGACGGCTACAAGCCGCTCTCGCCGGAGGCGGCCGTGACTTTTGCACCGGATATCATTCTGGTGACAAGCCAGGGCCTAGAGGGGGCCGGTGGGTCGGCGTCACTCCTGGAAGTTCCGGGTGTGGCGCTGACCCCTGCCGGCAAGGACAGGAAATTCATCGTGATGGATACGCTTCTCCTGCTGGGTTTCGGTCCCCGTATCGTCGAGGCTGCAACGGAGCTTCATGACAAGGCCGACGCCTTATGAATCTCCTTTTAAAGCCGGTTTCCATTCCTTTTCCGTTTTGGCGGATAAAGGCACCGGCGGCGTTGCTCCTCCTCCTCATTCTGGTGGCGGCCCTGCTCATCGCCGGGACGACCGGCGCGGTGCCGATTCCCCTTGGCGATCTTCTGACCGGGGGATTGAGTGCACAGCAGGAGGGGGTCTTCTTCGCGATCCGCCTGCCGCGCATTTGCCTGGCAATCCTTGTGGGCGGCGGCCTTGCGGTTTCCGGCGCTGCGATGCAGGGCCTCTTTCGCAATCCGCTTGCCGATCCCGGCCTCATTGGCATTGCGATGAGCGCAGCGCTTGCCGTTGCCATCGTGATTGTCCTTCTGGGATCGATGAGCGGGGCACT
>SBHH01000313.1 GCA_006226265.1 Alphaproteobacteria bacterium
GGTTCCCCGGCTCGGGATCTCCAGCTTTTGCGCCCGATTGACAAGGAAGGACGCAATCTTCTCAATCGGTGTCTTACGGCCCAGCACCAGCATATGGTTACGAAGCGCATCCACCTCTTCCTGCATCTTGGCAAGAAGTGCCTTGCGCACAACCGGCATTTTCTCGAGATAGGTTTCCAGCGCTTTCAGCGGCATTTTGCAGACGATTACATCGCAAACAGCCTCAGCGTTATAAAGATAGCAGCCGTCTTTCTGATCGCCAAGCAAATCGCCAGAGGTCTTGAAACCGCTTACCTGACGCCGCCCGTCATTAAGCAGATTGACGAGCCGGACTTCGCCGCTGATGATCGTATAGAGATATTTTGCGGGATCGCCTTCGTGATAGACAACTTCTCCTGTCTTGATCAGACGGGTCCGGCTCTGGCTCGCAAATTCTTCCAGTTCCAAATCGCGAAGGTCAGCGCAGATAGCCCGCTTATGCGCATTACAGCCCTCGCAGGCACTCGCGGAATTGCGGCCGCGCGGGCGCCGATTGGCCGTCGATGCAGCACCTTCAAAACAGATTAACTCGGCCTCGAGGCGATCAAACTTTTCTGTTTCACGCTTCAACAACTGTACTGTCATTTTCCCGTCTCCCTTGCTTCAGCCGGATACGCATCGGGTGAATTAGCTTTCTGAGCGCGAATAATTTCTTAACATGAACAAAATCACTATGCGGTCAGATGACGCAGGTAGGCCATTTCACACCAATTTAAGGCAAAGAGCCGGAGGAAATTAAAATTTTTCTTTATAATCAATAAATTAAGACAAAAAAATCCCAACAGCGGCATATTGCCACAGCTGGGAAATTTGGCTACTTGGTACAGTTTTTATTGCTTTTTATTCTTCACGATTTCGTTTTCTAAAGGCGAACGAGGTCGCTCGCCTTCTCAAGGGAAATCGGCTCTTCCCCAAGAAGAGCATTGCCTGCCTCGATCTCGAACTTATCTTCCCCGTTCTTCAAAGGATCATGCGGCCGGAGCTTGTGATCCATGACCAGCCGCGCGAGAAGAAGCCGCCGGGCATCGCCGCCCCGCGCTCCGATTGCCGCCGCCTCGCTCGCCATCAGGGAAGCCGTCGTGACATGATAAAGCGCATCGGAGGCAAGGCGTGCCTTGATCTCGTTACCGGTCTTCGCGATTTCCTCGGCAAAATCCCTCGCCCGATCAATGAGACCGGAAAGCTCGCCTGTGAACTGGCCGGGAAGACCCGGTGCGGCCTCAAGCCTTGCTTTCAGATCGTCAGCGAGATCCTCATGCGCGCCCGTCTTGGCGATGGCGCGCGTGGTGATATCGAGCGCATTGATATTGGATGTCCCCTCCCAGAGGAGGCCGGTATGCGCATCGCGGACAAGCCGCGAATTCATCCAGTCCTCGATAAAGCCGTTGCCGCCGCGCACTTCAAGGGCGCCGGTTGCCACGGTCACGTTATCGCGACAGGCGCGGAACTTGACGAGAGGGGTGAGAATGCGATTGAGCCTTTTTGCGCTTTCATCCCCCTGCTCCGCCCTGTGAAGGATAGAGGAAACATGCAGAATCATGGAAAGCGACTGTTCCGTCGGCACCATGATCTTAAGAAGCTGACGGCGAAGAAGCGGCTTTTCAATGATCGCGCCGCCAAACACATCGCGGGTCTTCGCGGTTACCAGCGCCTCGTTCAGGCAGCGGCGCATCATGCCCGCCGCCCGCACTCCGTGGGAAAGGCGCGACATGCTGACCTGATCCATCATCTGACGGAGGCCTGGATTGGCTTTCGCCCCGACATCGCCAAAGGCATAGCCGAGCGCGCCGTCGAAGATAATCTCGCCCGACGCCATGGACTTGGTGCCCATCTTGTCTTTCAGGCGAACAATCCGGTATTTGTTACGGCTGCCGTCATCGAGGGTGCGCGGCACTGCGAAGATAGCAAGGCCGGAGTTTCCTTCCGGTGCGCCTTCGGGCCGAGCGAGGACGAGGCAAACTTCAGCATCCGAGCTGGAGCAGAACCATTTATCGCCATAAAGCCGCCATTCGCCATTTTCCTGTTTCGCGGTCACGGCAAGATTGGCGACCTCGGATCCGCCGATCTTCTCGGTCATGAACTGCGCACCCCGAAATAATTCGTCCATATCCTGGCTGCGCATATTTTTAAGGAATTTTTCCTTCGCCTCTTCCGGACCATAGCGTTCCAGCAGCATCGATGACGTATCGGTCAGGGAAATCGGGCACATCAGGCCGAATTCCGACTGGGTAAAGAGATACTGGAAAACATATTTCGCCATCGGCGGGACTTTTTCGGGCCAGCCATGGACGCCCGCGCGGCGCGACATGCAGTGAATGCCGAAATCGCCGTAGCCGATCTTTTCCATTTCGCGAAACGCAGGATGATATTCGATCCAGTCCTGATTGCGCCCCCGTGCATCCCGAGCGTGAAGCACCGGAATATGCCGATCGCAGGTGCGGGCAAGTTCATCGAGACGGTTTCCCGCAACCTCGCCAAGCTTTCGATAGACCGGCGTCATATGTTCGCGCAAATCGTCCGACAGATAGATCGTCAGAAGGTCCTGCAGGCTGGTATCGATATCGAAGAAATTGAGACCATGGCAATCATCCGCCACCCAGTCTTCCAGCTTGCGCTGTTCCCTCGGCTTCAAAGTCACATTCATATTCATGATCAATCCGGTCCTTCGCGAATTCTGGCGTTAGAGAGTGAGGATACGGCTAACCGTATCAAGATCGAGTTTTTCGGACCCGAGCAGCGCATCGGTTGCCGCCGTATCGAAGGCATCGGCCTCGATCGACAGAGGATTGCCCTGCCCGAGCTTATGATCCACGATCATCCGGGACAAGAGAAGACGGCGGGCATCGCGCCCCATTTTACCGAGCGCCGCGCCCTCGTCGGCAAGCAAGGTCGCCGTCGTGACATGATAAAGCGCCGTTGCCGCTTTCCGGGCATGGGTTTCCATGCCGCGTTTTGCGACATCCTCGGCGAACTTGACGGTCTGATCGACAAGGCCCTTAAGCTGACCGGCATATTGCCCCGGCAGGGCGGTATTGTCATCCAGAAGACGGGTCAAATCTTCGCCCAGGTCCTCATGCGCGCCGACCTTCGCGATGGCGCGGGTCGTCACATCAAGGGAATTGATATTGCTGGTCCCTTCCCAGATAACGCCGAGATGAGCGTCGCGCACCAGCTTGGCATTGACCCAATCCTCGATATAACCGTTGCCGCCCCGGACTTCCATCGCGCCAGTCGCGACCCGGACATTATCCCGCGCCGTCCGGTATTTGAGAAGCGGGGTCAGGATGCGGGTGCGACGGGCGGCATCGGGATCGCCTGCATCGCTCGCCTCCAGATTATTCGCGACATACATGACCATGGAGAGCGCCTGCTCCGTCGGGACCATCAGCTTCATCAACTGACGGCGAAGAAGCGGCTTGTCGATCAGGGTGCTGCCGAAGGCTCGCCGGTAGTTGGAGACGACCAGCGCCTCGTTGAGGCAGCGGCGCATCATGGCCGCAGCCCGCACTCCGTGGGACAGGCGCGAGATATTCACCTGATCCATCATCATTTTAAGGCCCTTGTTCGGATGCGCCCCCACGTCACCGAGCGGATAGGCGACGGCGCCATCGAAAATGATCTCGCCCGAGGCCATGGATTTCGTGCCGAGCTTCGGCTTCAGCCGGACAATGCGATAAGTGTTGCGGCTGCCATCCTCAAGACGGCGCGGCATGGCGAAGAGCGCGAGGCCGGAATTCCCTTCGGGTGCATCCTCGGGCCGGGCGAGCAGAAGCGCAACGTCGCCATCGGCGCAGGAGCAGAACCATTTCTCCCCATAAAGCCGCCAGACGCCATCTTCCTCCCGCGCCTGCAGCACGATGTTGGACACATCGGAGCCGCCCGTCTTCTCGGTCATGAACTGCGCGCCCTTCAGGATATTGCCCATATCCTGGCTGTACATCCGCTCCAACAAAAGCTCCTTCGTCCTTTCGCCTGCATAGCGTTCAATCAGCATGGCGGAGCTGTCGGTCGCGGAGATCGGGCAAAGCTGCCCGAACTCGGACTGACCGAAAAGATACTGGAAGACATATTTGCCGACCGGCGGCACCGTCTTGTTCCAGCCGAGCACGCCCGGGCGGTGCGACATGCAGTGAATGCCGAACTCGCCGAAGCCGACATCCTCCATCCGCCGGTAGGACGGGTGAAATTCGATCCAGTCCTCGTTCCGGCCGCGTCCGTCACGGGCATGAAGAACAGGTTGGTGCCGGTCGGCTTCGCGCGACCAGTCGTCAAGCTCGTTCCCGGCAAGCTGACCCAGGCGCTTGAAATGCGGCTCCATATGGGTACGGAGATCGGCGGGCATGTAAAGCTGGATCAGGTCCTGCAGGCTGTCGTCGATCTCGAAAAAGTTGAGACCATGGCAATCCGGCGCCACATAATCGGAAAGCTCCGCCGCCTCGAATTCCTGTTTTTGATGCAAAAAGCTCATCTCACCTTGCCTCCCGTTCGCGCATGGAAATCCTGTTCTTGTTGTTAAGGGCCATCATGCGCCAGCGATTGCTCGTAGACAATCGATTATTCGGCAGACTATAATTGAGAAAAACTCAATCAAGATGGATTTGAAAAATGCTTCAAATGCCCTCATCTTCCGGGCTTCGCGCCTTTGAAGCCGCCTGCCGTTATTTGAGCTTCAATCAAGCAGCGGAAGAACTTGGCGTGACGCCGGGTGCGGTCAGCCGGCAAATTCAGGCGCTAGAACAATATCTTGGCAAAACCCTCTTCCATCGCCAGCACAAGCGGATCGAGCTTACTGCCGTGGGCCGCCAGTACCTCGCGGAGATTGCGCTGCCCTTGGAAAAGATCGCCGCCGCTTCCGCCCGGCTTCGAAGCGAGACGCGGCGCGATGCGGTGTCCGTCTGCGCCTATCCCACATTCGCCATCCGCTGGCTGATCCCGCGCTGGCCCGCCCTTTACGAGCGTCACCCCGATATTGATGTACAGCTCATCACCTCCCTCAACCCTGCGGATTTCGAGCGGGACGATTTCGACATCGCCGTCCAGGTGGTGGCGGAGGGGAGCAATATGCGCGGTCTCCGCCTCGACAAGCTCTTGGAAATCGACACCTACCCCG
Source organism: Alphaproteobacteria bacterium (assembly GCA_006226265.1). Taxonomy (GTDB): domain Bacteria; phylum Pseudomonadota; class Alphaproteobacteria; order Sneathiellales; family Sneathiellaceae; genus Sneathiella. The sequence continues at coordinate 5,150 of SBHH01000313.1, forward strand.
TCTGCAGCCCGGCCCTTGCCGCCCGCATCAGGACGCCCGAGGACCTTCGCGATGCCGTGCTGGTGCATGAAAGCCCGCGCCCGACCGACTGGCCCCGCTGGCTGAAGGAGGCCGGGATTGACGATATCGACACGAACAAGGGCCTCCATTTCGAGAGCGCCAACATGGCGCTTCATGCGGCGATGAACGGCCTTGGCGTCGCCATCGGCATCGATGCGCTGGTCCGCGACGATATCGCAGCCGGACGGCTCGTCCGGCTGTTTGACGTGGTGCGGCGCTCCGGCTTTCCCTTCCATATCGTCTCGTCGGCGCGGAAAGCCTCCCGCCCCAAGCTTGCCGCCGTCCGCGAATGGATGCTTGAGGAGGCAGGTCAAGCCGTATAAGTATTTTAAGCAGGACAAAAGCGGGCAGAAATGCTTTCATTCCAGGACAGTGACCTGGCGCGGGGCCGCCATTCTGATGAAAAAGCTAATGTGAGCGGAGATAATATGAGTTGCTTGAGAGATGATGCCATTTTCATCGGAAAAAGTGACAATGGCACGGGCCATAATCAGTATCTTCCCTTGAAATGGGGAAACCGGCATGGATTGGTCGCCGGGGCAACAGGAACAGGCAAGACCGTAACCTTGCAGGTTCTGGCAGAAGGTTTTTCCCGCGCCGGCGTTCCTGTCTTCCTTGCGGATGTGAAAGGCGATCTGTCGGGCATATGCCGGCCCTCGAAATTTCAGGATTTTCTTTTGAAACGGGCGGAGCTGATCGGCTTCACCGATGAATATGATGGCCGACAATTTCCGGTGACCTTCTGGGACCTGTTCGGAGAGCAGGGTCACCCGGTTCGCACCACCATCTCGGAGATCGGCCCTCTGTTGCTGGCCCGGATGCTGGAATTGAATGATACGCAGGAAGGCGTTCTCAATATCGTTTTCCGGGTTGCGGACGAACAGGGCCTGCTGCTTCTCGACCTCAAGGATCTTAGAGCCCTCCTTGGCGTGGTGAACGAGCAGCGGCAGGAAATATCGGCGGAATACGGGAATGTTTCGCCGCAATCCATTGGCGCGATACAGCGCGCTCTTTTGCGGCTTGAAGACCAGGGTGCGGGAAAATTTTTCGGCGAGCCCGCGCTCGATCTGAAAGACCTGATTTGCACAGATGAAAACGGCCAGGGCATGGTGAATATCCTCGCGGCGGACAAGCTGATGAACTCACCACGGCTTTACGGCACCTTCCTGCTCTGGATGCTGTCAGAGCTGTTTGAGGAATTACCGGAAACCGGCGATCCCGAGCGGCCGACGCTGGTTTTCTTCTTTGACGAGGCGCATCTGCTGTTCCGAGACGCCCCTCGCGCCCTCATGGACAAGATCGAGCAGGTCGTCCGCCTCATCCGTTCCAAGGGCGTCGGCATTTTCTTTATCACGCAAAATCCTGATGATATTCCGGATACGGTTCTGGGTCAGCTCGGCAACCGGTTCCAGCACGCTTTACGCGCCTTCACCCCGAAACAGCAGAAAGCGATCCGGCTGGCGGCGCAGACCTACCGCGCCAATCCTGCCTTTAACGTAGAGACAACCATTACCGCCCTTGGCGTCGG
>SBHH01000345.1 GCA_006226265.1 Alphaproteobacteria bacterium
CTTGGCACCCTGATCCGGATCGGCAACGAATATCTGTTCTCCGGAGACTGGTGGATCACGATTTTCCCGGGCATTGCGCTTGTCGTACTGGTGCTCTCGGTCAACCTTCTGGGAGACTGGCTCCGTGACGCTCTCAACCCGAAACTGCGCTAGAGGATATTGAAAATGGATTTGTTGAATATCAATAACCTCAAAATCGAATTCCCGAGCCGCCGTGGTACCGTCGTCGCCGTCGATGATGTCACGCTCACGGTCGAACCTGGGGAAGTCCTCGGTGTCGTCGGGGAATCCGGCGCCGGCAAGTCGACCATCGGCAATGCGGTCATCGGCCTCCTGGAACCGCCAGGAGAGATGACGGGCGGCCATGTGCTTCTGAAATCTGAGCAGATCGACACGCTTGGCAAGGAAGCAAAGCGGAAAATCCGCGGCCGCAGGATCGGCATGATTTTTCAGGACCCGCTCACCTCGCTCGATCCGTTGCAGACGATTGAGCAGCAGCTGGTCGAGACCATCGATCTTCATCTCAAGCTTGGCGAGAAGAAGTCGCGGGCGCGGGCCATCGACCTGCTTCAACAGGTCGGTATTCCCGATCCGGAAACCCGCATCAAGAACTATCCGCACCAGTTTTCGGGCGGCATGCGGCAGCGTGTCGTGATCGCCCTCGCGCTCTGTGCGGAGCCGGAAGTCATCATCGCCGATGAGCCGACGACCGCGCTTGATGTCTCCATTCAGGCGCAGATCCTTGATCTCATGCGCAAGCTCTGCAAGGAAACACAGGTGGGCATGCTGATCATTACCCATGACATGGGCGTGATCGCCGATATCACCGACCGTGTGGCCGTCATGTACCACGGCAAGGTGGTGGAGGAGGGGACGACCCAGAAAATCCTGGGCGATCCGGATCATCCCTATACCCGAAGCCTTATCAGCGCCGTGCCGCGCCCTGATGTGCGGCTGAAGCGTTTCCCCATGGTCGACTATATCGAGAAGGAGGAGGAGCGGAAGAAACTGCTTGACCTCTCTACGCACTGGCTCGGACAGGCCCGGGATTTCGACAAGGTTGACGGCCCGCTTTTGAGCCTCAAGAATCTCGTGATGACCTTCGTGACCAAGCCCGCGCTTCTGAAGCGGAACCGTAAAATGTTCAACGCCGTAGACGATGTCTCCTTTGACATTGGGCAGGGGGAGGTCTTCGGCCTTGTAGGCGAAAGCGGCAGCGGCAAGTCAACGGTCGCACGCATGGTCTGCAGCCTCTACAAACCGGCCGCAGGCGAAGTGAATTTCGCAGGTACCGACCTCACCAAAATCCGTAGCGAGAGCGAGCGGGATTATTACCGGCGGCAGATGCAGATGATCTTCCAGGATCCTTTTTCGTCGCTCAACGGGCGGATGCGGGTCATGGATATCGTCGCCGAACCGATCCGCTTTCACAAACTGACGAATTCCAATCAGGAAACCGAACAGATTGTTATGGACCTGCTCGACCATGTCGGCCTTGGCTCGAAAGCCGCCGTCCGTTTTCCGCATGAATTCTCGGGCGGTCAGCGACAGCGTATCTCGATTGCCCGGGCGCTCGCGACCCGGCCGCGCTTCCTTGTCTGTGACGAGCCGACTTCGGCGCTTGATGTATCCATTCAGGCGCAGATCCTCAATCTTTTGAAGGATCTGCAGGAAGAATTGGGCCTCACCATGCTGTTTATCAGCCATGACCTGCCGGTGATCCGTCAGATGTGCGACCGCGTCGGCGTCATGAAACGCGGAAAACTTGTCGAGGTAGCCGCAACGGAAGAGTTGTTTGAAAATCCGCAAGCGGAATATACGCGCGAGCTTCTCGATCTGATGCCGCGCCTCGATCAACTTTCCCGCGCCGGGCTGGAACTGGAAGACGCATAAAAAATCCAAGGAGGTTTGAGCCTTCCCGGATCGTCGATTTAAATCAAAAGGGGCGGGCTTCATGTCCGCCCCTTTTTCACATCAGGACTTGGCGAGGCCCTTGATTGCCATATCAACGACCGAGATGCCGCGTTCCCAGATCATCTGCTTCCAGTCATCGAAGTCGCAATAGAAGGCATCGCGGACCTCTTTCTTGATCGTGCGGCCCTGGTCGCTGTCGAGGTCGCCCTTCGCATAAAGCCAATTGTCAGCCCGAAGCGCGTTCAGGACTTCCAAGATCGGCTTGGTGCCATATTCGATGGCCGTGCAGGTCGCCTGCGCCTGTGGCGCGCTTTCGCACATGCCGATATTGATGGTGCCGCGCACAACGGCGGAGGTAGAAGTGCCAGCCTCCGGTGAGGTAACATCGTCGCCATACCAGTCGATGGCGCGGGGCAGGCCTTCCGGATCGCCGACATAGATCAGCTCGCCATGGCCATAGGGACCCAGGCCGGTGTGGAAATCCATCATCGCAAAATGGGTGGCATTGCCCGCATGTTTCGTGACGATGGCGCGAAGCGTCTTGTTGCTCCAGGCCGGCTCGAATCCGCCGAAAAAGAGGCCGTTCGCGCGGATATGCTGACCGCCCGTCACGGCCTGCTGGAAGGGGCCCAAACCGTTTTTGGCGATATAGGTCTGAATATCCTCTTCCGCCTTTTTAAAGGCCGGTCCACCCCAGTCATCCGGCACGATCATGTCGTGAACTTCCGCATATTCCGGGTTTTCCGGTAATCCTTCTGCGTAATCGAGGAAGTTACGGTTGAGGTCGATGTTATCCTCGTTCACCCTGCGGATATGGGAGAAGCCGTAAGGATTGACCGCATGGATGAAGACAACAGCGACATCATCGGGAAGGTCCTTAAGCATTCCTTCACGCAGCATGCCGATTTGCACGCCGGACCCGCAGAAGCCTTCGCCCCCATGTGTGCCGGAGGAAACAAAGAGGACTTTTTTCGCCTCATCCGGCCCGAGCCTCGCGACATCCATATAAAGATCTTCACCCTCCGCGCCCCTGGCCTTGTCATTATGATGGCTTTCGACCTCCAGGCCGCGGTTCATGCAGGCCTCAAGAAACTTCGCCCGCGCCTCGGCATAGGTGGCGGAAAAATTGCTGGAAATACTCATGGAAAAGAAATTCCTTGTTGTTCTTCTGGTTGCAGTTATTTTGGCGCGATCCGCGGGGGAATGGCCAATTTGGCGCCCGTGGAAAAGGATTTACAGGGCCGCCATCTTCCTCCTATGCTATCGGAAAACGGCGGGGGAAAAAAGCTGAAAAAAGGGGTATCTCTTTATGACTTCGGAGCAATATGTGATATTCGGATCGGAATATTCCCCGTTTTCTGTGAAACTGAGGTCCTATTTCCGATACAAGAGCATTCCTCATGAATGGCGCCCGCGCACCCGCGACAATCAGGCGGAATTTGCGGCGCTCGCCAAACTACCGCTGATCCCGCTCGTCCATGCGCCGGACGGCGAGGTATTGCAGGACAGCACCCCCATCATCGAGGAAATGGAGACGCGCTTTCCCGATCCCGCGCTCAATCCGGCCGATCCGACACTTCAGTTCCTCTCCTTCCTGTTGGAAGATTATGCGGACGAGTGGGGCAACAAGCCAATGTTTCATTACCGCTGGTGGCGGCCCGAGGATCAGCAAGCGGTAGGCGATGGCCTCGCCCGTGCGGTTTTGCCGAACGGCACGCGGGAAGAACAGGAAGCCATTGCCGGACAATTGATCAGCCGCATGGTGCCAAGGTTGTCCTTCGTCGGATCGCATGAAGGAACGAAAGAGATCATCGAAAAAAGTTTTATCCGTCTCCTCCCTGGTCTGACACGGCATCTTTCGGGGCGAAAATATCTGTTCGGCGGCAAACCGGCCCTTGCTGATTTCGGCCTGTTCGGGCAGCTCTACTGTTCGCTGCAGCAACCGACGAGCGAAAAGATCATTCGGGAGAATGCGCCGGAGGTTCTCGACTGGATCGACAGGATGCTCTCGCCCGAAGAAACAGGCAGTTTCGAGGACTGGGCGACGCTTGCCCCAACGATGGAACCGCTAATTGCCGATCAGATCGGCACCTTTTATCTGCCCTGGGCGTTCGCCAACGCAACCGCCCTCATGAAAGGGCAGGAACATTTCAGCGTGTCTCTCGCAGACAGGGAGTTCACGCAAGGCACGGTCAAATATTCCGCAAAGGCACTGCATCGCCTGCAAAGCCGGCTGAAAACGGTGGAAGATCGTGAAAATCTGGAAGAAATCCTGATCCGTACCGGCTGCCTGAAGACACTGGTTGCCGAAAACTGGTGAAAAGCCCTGTAATCTTATTTTCGCCAAATTCAAACGGCAGGATAGCCATCGTTCGATCCCCGGATGTGAAGGCGGGGGAATCTTGTGGCAGATGACGATATATATTTGATGGGTTTGAACCAATAATCTATAAGATTTAATCAGTTAAGTATTGTTTTTCATTTTCTTTATAAGAAACAATCAAACTTCATTTAACTAATCTAAAAGATTAAACTGGTAAATCTGTTCTAATTGGCATAATCTGCCGTCATGGGGTTGTCCCGACGGGACATGAATTGGAAGAAATGGAGTATCCGCGTGGCCAGGCTGAGGGCACTAGTAAGAGCAGGCGTTGTCAATAATGAGGGCTTTTATACCCTTGGCGGGCGGTTGGCGCTCGATTTTGCCAACAGTCACGAGCGGGTCGGCCGGGAAAAGGACGGTCTCGCGAGTTTCGAGGATCTGCTGACTTTCCTGAAATCCCATCGGCTGCTGCATGAGGATGAAGCCTCTGATCTTCATATGTTTCTGTTCCAGAACCCGGCGCGCTGCCAGAAAGTTATCGAGGGACTGATCCAGTTGCGCCACGAATTCCGCCAGGTTTTGGCGGATCTTTCGAGCGGCTGGCCAGCCAATCCGGACTTCATGACGAAAATCAACGATCATCTGGCCGGATTCCGGAGTTTCCTGAAACTCGAACCTGCAAGCGAGGGCATGGTTCTCAGAACCGTGATTGAAGAGAAGGGGCCCGAGAAGCTGATGTTCCCGATTGTCCGGGACATTGCGGATTTCCTGGCCTCCGATCACGTGGAAAAGACGAAATCCTGCGCCAATGAGGATTGCGGACTTTATTTCGTCAATCTGTCGCGCAACGGACGCCGCCGCTGGTGTTCCATGTCGACCTGCGGCAACCGCGCCAAGGTCAATGCCTATCTGAAACGTCAGGAAGCCTGAACGGCTTCCTCACGCTCCCCCTCATCACGCATCTGCAAGCGCCCGGTCACGGAGGATTTTCTTCTGCACCTTGCCCATGGTATTGCGCGGGAGCTCCTGCACCAGATAGACCTGTTTCGGCACCTTGAAGTTGGCGATCCGCTCCTTGATATAGGCGATCACGTCGTCCTCGCCAAGGGACGGGTTGCTGCCATCCGGCACGACAAAGGCGACCACAGCCTCGCCAAAATCGGGATGGGGGCGGCCGACGACGGCGCTTTCATCGACGCCCGGCATCTCGTCAATGAAGCTTTCAATCTCTTTCGGGTAAACATTGTAACCGCCTGAGATAATGAGATCCTTCGCCCGGCCGACAATGCGGTAATAACCATCTTCGCCTTTCTGCGTCATGTCGCCGGTAATGAAGAAGCCATCGGCGCGAAATTCGGCTGCCGTTTTTTCCGGCATCTGCCAGTAACCCTTAAAGACATTCGGGCCCTTGATCTCCAAAATACCGACCTCGCCATCTTTCAGGATATTGCCTTCGTCATCGGCGATGCGGGCCTCGTTATCGAGCGGGAAGCCGACCGTTCCGGCCTTCCGTGTCCCTTCATACGGATTGGAGGTGATCATGCCCGCCTCCGTCATGCCATAACGCTCCAGGATGACATGGCCCGTCCGCGCCGTGAAGGCCTTGAAGGTTTCTTCCAGAAGCGGGGCCGATCCTGCCGTGAAAAGCCGCATGTTGCGGCAGGTTTCCTGCGTAAATCCTTCTTCGGCGAGAAGGCGTACATAAAAGGTCGGTACGCCCATGAAAACGCTCGATTGTGGCAGGAACTCGATCACCCTGGCGGGATCGAAACGAGTTAAAAAAATCACCTTGCTGGCATTGAGAAGCGCGCAGTGAAGGGCGACGAACAGGCCATGCACATGAAAGATGGGCAGTGCATGCAAAAGCACATCGCCCTTTGTGAAATGCCATTCACGATAGAGCGTAAGGGCGTTTGAGGCGAGATTGTCATGGGAGAGCATCGCCCCCTTGGAGCGACCCGTGGTGCCGGAGGTATAAAGGATGGCGGCGAGATCGTCACCGGCCCGCTCCACGGTACGAAAGCCTGCGGGCATGTCCTTGGCCGCGTCCATCAGGCTGCCCTTGCCGTCACCGCCCAGAGTCAGGACTTCCTTCACATCGGCTTTCACCGCAATTTCCCGGATTTCATCGAGTGAAGCGGGATCGCAGATGACGAGAGCAGGGGAGGCATCGGTCAGAAAATATTCAACCTCCGCCGCCTTATAGGCCGTGTTGAGGGGGAGATACACAAGGCCCGCCCGGAGACAGCCAAGATATAGCATCACATTCTCAACCGATTTCCCAACCTGCACGGCAACCCGGTCACCCGGAAGCGCACCTTTCTCGACGAGGAGGTAGGCGATACGCGACGAAATGTCATCCAGATCCTGATAGCTGTAAGTCGCAATATCCGGCCCTTCGAAGGCAATCTCGCCCGTATTTTCGGGGAACCGGCTGGCAAGCAGGCTGTATAGATTCTGATCGGTCATCATAAAATAAATTCCGCATGCAGGCAGGAC